>NZ_PSWH01000023.1:0-55105 GCF_002932105.1 Rathayibacter sp. AY1C1
CGGTGGTGCCGACCGAGACCGCCATCAGCGCGATCGTCGCGAACGCGAGCACTCCGCGCATCCGCGGGCGCACCCGGACGACGCGGATCAGGCGGAGGGGCGGCGGGGCGGACGGGCCATGGGCGGGTGCCTCCTCGATCGCGGCGGGGGAAGTGGAGCGGCCCCGGCGCCCGCACCGAGGTGCTGGGCTCCGGGGCCGGTCCGGCGTGCCGAGACTACGCGGAGAAGCGCGGGAAGGCGGAGCGACCCGCGTAGGTCGCCGCACCTCCCAGGATCTCCTCGATGCGCAGCAGCTGGTTGTACTTCGCGACGCGGTCCGAGCGGGCCGGGGCGCCGGTCTTGATCTGGCCGCCGTCCACCGCGACCGCGAGGTCGGCGATGGTGGTGTCCTCGGTCTCGCCGGAGCGGTGCGAGAGGATCGCGGTCATGCCGTTGCGCTGGGCGAGGGCCACGGCGTCGAGCGTCTCGGTGAGCGTGCCGATCTGGTTCACCTTGACCAGGATCGAGTTGCCGGCCTTCTCGGCGATGCCGCGGGCGAGGCGCACCGGGTTGGTGACGTACAGGTCGTCTCCGACGAGCTGCACCTTGTCGCCGATGGCCGCGGTGAGGTGGGTCCAGCCGGCCCAGTCGTCCTCGTCCAGCGGGTCCTCGATCGAGACCAGCGGGTAGTTGGCGACGAGGTCGGCGTAGTAGGAGGAGAGCTCCTCGGCCGAGAGCTTCTTGCCCTCGAACGTGTAGGCGCCGTCCTCGTAGAACTCCGAGGAGGCGACGTCGAGCGCGAGCCCGATGTCCTTGCCGGGGGTGAAGCCGGCGGCCTCGACGGCCTTGAGGATGAAGTCGAGCGCCTCGCGGTTGGTGGGCAGGTCGGGGGCGAAGCCGCCCTCGTCGCCGAGGCCGGTGGCGAAGCCGGCCTTCTTCAGCTGCGCCTTGAGCGCGTGGTAGATCTCGACGCCCCAGCGCAGGCCCTCGGAGAAGGACTCGGCGCCCAGCGGGACGGCCATGAACTCCTGGATGTCGACGCCGGTGTCGGCGTGCGCGCCTCCGTTGATGATGTTCATCAGCGGCACGGGCAGGGTGTGCGCGTTCGGGCCGCCGACGTAGCGGAACAGGTCGAGGTCCGACGACTGCGCGGCGGCCTTGGCCACGGCGAGGCTGACGCCGAGGATCGCGTTCGCGCCCAGGCGGGACTTGTTCTCGGTGCCGTCGAGCTCGATCAGCTCGGCGTCGACGAGGCGCTGGTCGGTGGCGTCGAAGCCCTCGATGGCCGGGCCGATCTCGTCGATGACGGCGTCGACGGCCTTCTGCACGCCCTTGCCGAGGTAGCGGTCGGAGTCGCCGTCGCGGAGCTCGTACGCCTCGAACGCGCCGGTGGAGGCGCCGGACGGGACGGCCGCTCGCGAGGACGCGCCGTCCTCGAGCAGGACCTCGACCTCGACCGTGGGGTTGCCACGGGAGTCCAGAATTTCTCGGGCGACGACTGCCTCGATAAGGGCCACAACTATCTCCTCTTGACGGGTGGGCTCCCGGAGACGGGAGCGGTCGGGAAGGAGTCTACTGACCGCCTCCGAAGCGCAGGAGACCGCGGCCGGTCGTAGACTCCCAGGGCCCGATCGCCGGACGGCCCGGGCGCACCCGCCGACCCGGAGGTTCCCCGTGACCACGACCGCCGCCGACCACGTCGACCGTCTCACCGCCGTCGTCCCGGACTTCCCGAGCCCGGGCATCCTGTTCCGCGACCTCACGCCGGTCTTCGGCGACAGCGAGGCCCTGCGGGCGGTGGCCGACGCGCTGATCGAGCCCTACCGCGGACGGATCGACGCGATCGCGGGCGTGGAGGCGCGCGGCTTCCTGCTCGCCGCGGCGGCCGCCTACTCGGCCGGTCTCGGCGTCGTGACCATCCGCAAGCCCGGCAAGCTGCCGCGGGCCGTGCTGCGCGAGCAGGCGACCCTCGAGTACGGAGAGACGATGCTGGAGGTGCACGAGGACGCGGCGCCCCACGGCGCGCGCCTGCTGCTGGTCGACGACGTGCTGGCGACCGGGGGCACGCTCGACGCGAGCCGCCGCCTGATCGAGCGCGCCGGGTGGAGCCTCGAGGGGATCGCGGTGGTCATGGAGCTCGACGGGCTCGGCGGCCGCGAGGTGCTGGCCGGCCACCGCGTCGACGCGATCGTCACCGTTTGACCGGGCCCCGTCGCTCCGCTCCCCCTGCCCTCCCCCTTCCCGCGAGACGCCACCCGGGTATGCGACCCACCGGGCGAGCCGCACTCGAGTGGCGTCCCGCGGAAGGGGGAAGCGACGGGGTCAGGTGAGGGAGAGGGACATCCGGGAGAGGACGAAGGTCTCGAGCACCTGCACGAGCATGTAGAGCACGAGCGAGACGCCGGTCACGAGCACGACCGCCGACCAGACGTCCGCGAACCGGGCCTGGGCGGACCAGGCGTTGATCGCCCCGCCGATGCCCGCACCGGTGGAGAGCCACTCGGCGAGCAGCGCGCCCGTGATCGCTCCGGGCACCGAGATGCGGATCGCGGCGAAGAGCGAGGGCAGCGAGCCGGGGATGGCGACCTTGCGGATCGCGGTGAGGGTGCTGCCGCCGTAGACCGCGACCACGTCGAGCATCTGCGGGGAGGCGTTGTTGAGGCCGAAGGCGATCGTCACCAGCGCGGGGAACAGGACGACGATCCCGCCGATCACCGCGACCGAGGCGATCGAGCCGGTCCCGAAGACGAGGATGATCAGCGGCGCCATCGCGATCAGCGGCACCGAGCGCAGCAGCATCGCGAACGGCATCAGCGCGTGCTCGATGCCCTTCGACAGGCGGAACAGGATCGCGCCGAGGATCGCCACGACCAGGCCGGCCGCGAAGCCGATCAGTGCGTCGCCCATGGTCACGGCGAAGAGGCCGCCCAGCTCGGCGCGGTGCTCCGCGGCCTTCGCATCGGTCACCAGGTGCTGCCAGACGTCCCACGGGCCCTTGACCACGTAGGGCGAGACCCCGCTGAAGAGGACCACGCCGATCCAGATCGCCAGCACGATCACGATCGTGGACAGGGCGACGAGCAGGCTCTTGCGCAGGCTCTTGAGAGTCGCGCCGAGGGCGGCCGTGCGCAGCTGACGCCGCAGCTCGTCGACCGCGAGGATCGACGTGGCCGTGGACTGCTCCGTGCGGTCGGGGACGGTGGTCGTCATGGTCATGCCCGCTTTCCGGAGGACCAGGGCGCGATGAGGCGCCCGATCAGTCCGACGATGCCGTAGCCGAGGAGCGCGACGCCCGCGCAGAGGAGGAAGAGCGCCCAGACGCGGGGCGAGTTCAGCGAGACCTGCGCCGCGACCAGGATCGGGCCCACGCCCGTCTCGATCTTGCCGAAGTACTCGCCGAGGATCGCGCCGAGGAAGGCCGCGGGCACCGCGATCTGCAGCGCCGACAGGATGTTGGGCAGCGCCGCGATCAGACGGACCTTGCGCAGCTGGGTGAACCGCGAGCCCCCGTAGACCGTGACGACGTCGAGCGCCGCCTTGTCGGCCGCCTTCAGCCCGAGCAGGCTGCCGACGACCGTGGTGAAGAACACCGAGAGGCCGGCCAGGAAGATCGCCGTCGCGCTCGCCTTCCCGGGAGCGTCCGCACCGCCGAGGATCAGCAGCACGATCGCTCCGATGGCGACGATCGGCACGCAGTAGGTGATGACCGCGAGCTGCGAGACGACCCCCTCCAGCCAGGGCAGGACCAGCACGAGCGCCGAGAGCACGAGCGCAAGGAGGTTGCCCCAGAAGTAGCCGACGGCCGCCTCGCCGATCGTGACGGAGAAGTTGCGCCAGTAGAAGCCGGCGCCGTCCTCCATCGCGGTCTGCACGACCTGCACGGGAGTGGGGACGGGCGCGTAGGTCGCGGCGCCGGTGGGCGCGGTGACGAGCGCCACGATCCACCAGACGGCGATGATCGCGGCGACGCCGATCAGCCCGGTGAGCCACGGAGGCAGGGACAGGGCGCGGCGCGGGGCCGCGGGGAGCGTGGTGGCCACGATGCCTCCTAGACGCGGTCGTCCGCGGCCGCGCCGCCGTCGCCGAACAGCAGCTCGGAGGCCTGGTCGACGTAGGCGTGGAACTCGGGGGTGCGCTGCATCTCGGGGGTGCGCGGGCGGGGCAGGTCGATGTCGATGATCTCCTTCACCCGTCCCGGGCGCGGGCTCATCACCGCGACGCGGTCCGAGAGGAAGATCGCCTCCGAGATGCCGTGCGTGACGAGGAGCGTCGTGGCGGGCTTCTCCGTCCAGATCCGCAGCAGCTCGAGGTTGAGCTTCTGCCGCGTCATGTCGTCGAGGGCGCCGAACGGCTCGTCGAGCAGCAGGACCTCGGGCTTGAGGATCAGGCACCGCGCGATCGACACACGCTGGCGCATGCCGCCCGAGAGCTGGGCCGGCTTGGCCTTCTCGAAGCCGCGGAGGCCGACGAGGTCGATCAGCTCGTCGATGTAGGACTGGTCGACGCTCTTGCCCGCGATCTCGAACGGCAAACGGATGTTCGCCATGACGCTGCGCCACGGCAGGAGCGCGTGGTCCTGGAAGGCGATGCCGAGCTTGTTGTCGCGGCGCAGCTCCTGGGGAGTGCGGCCGTCGACCCGGATGGAGCCGGACGTCGGCTCCTCCAGTCCCGCGAGGATGCGCAGGATGGTCGACTTGCCGCACCCCGACGGGCCGAGCAGGGCGAGGAAGCTGCCCTGGTCGGTGTGGAGATCGGTGTCCTGCAGCGCCGCGACGCTGCGCGAGCCCATCCGGAACGTCTTCGACAGGCCGTGGATCTGGATGCCGGTGCCGCCGGCACCCTGGTCGCGCAGGGTGCCGGCGTCGGTCGTGTCGCTCACGAGTGGTGCCCTTCGTGGATCAGGATCAGGCCGCGTACTTCATCAGCTCGGGGTTCTCCTCGTAGACCTCGTCGAGGAGGGTCAGATCGAAGAGGTCCTCGGCCGTGACGTCGATCCCGGCGCCCGCGAGGGACGCGATGGTCTCGGACTGCAGCGTCTCGGAGATGGTGAAGAGGCCGTTCGAGACCGTCTCGTCCGAGACGACCAGTTCCTCGGCCTGGATGGTGGCGCCCTTCTTGGAGGACTCCTCGTTGAGGCCGAGGTCCTTGCCGTAGTTCTCGACGGCGAGCATCGCGCCCGCCTCCGGGTCGTTGACCGCGTCGGTCCAGCCCTTGATCTCGGCGACGAGGAACGCCTTCAGAGCGTCGCGCTTCTCGGCGATCGCCTGCTCCGACACCGAGAAGGTCTCGGCGACGAAGGGGAGGCCGTTGTCGGCGAAGGGCAGGTTGACGACCTCGTAGCCCTCGGCCGCGACCGTGATGGCCTCGTTCGTCAGGTAGGCGATGAAGCCGTCGACGGTGCCGTTGACGAGGACGGAGGGGTCGTACTCGACGGGGACGACCGTGAGGTCGGACTCGGACAGGCCGTTCGCGGCGAGCAGCGCCTGGAACAGGGAGGTGTTCGAGGCCTGGACGCCGATCTTCTTCCCGGCGAGGTCGGCCGGAGTGGCGATGTTCCCGGCGGTCTTGATCGAGAGGACCGTGAAGGGGTTCTTCTGGTAGGTCGCGCCGATGATCTTGAGCGGGGCCTCCTGCTGGGCGATCGCGGTGCCGATCGAGACGGCGTCGCTGAGCGCGACGTCCGCGCTGCCCGAGAGGAGCTCGGCCACGCCCGTCGAGGGGCCGGGGGTGAGCGTCACTCCCGCCAGGCCGGCCTCGGTGAAGTAGCCCTTCGAGTCGGCGAAGAACTCGCCCGCGAACTCCTCGTTCTTGATCCAGGAGAGCTGGACCTTGAGGGTGCCGAGGTTGCCGCCGTCCGCGGCGGACGCGCCGGAGGAGTCGGAGGCGCAGGAGGCGAGGACGGAGGCGCCGCCGATCGCGAGGCCGGCGACACCCGCCAGGCGGAGGAGGCTGCGGCGGTCGAAGGCCGGGAGGGAGCGAAGGGGCGACAGGGGCAAGGGGACTCCTCGGGTGGGGATCGTCAGGGCTGCTGCGGTGCGGTGCGCGGGGTCGCGACGGGGTGCCCGTGCAGGCGCGCCAAGCCGCGCCGATCGGGTGCCTCGACGCTATCCGGGGGAGATTTCTCGGGTGTGTCCGCAGATTTCGCGGGTATTAAGGCTCTCACGGATCCGACAAGGATCCGACCAGATCGACATGATCCTCTGACGGATCATCTGAGACCCTGTTCAGGCCCGATGGGACGGCCCCGTCAGCACCCGGCCCCTCCCGCGGACATGGCCCAGCGCCGGCAGCCGGCGACGCTCATCCGGAACAGCCGGTGCAGCTCAGCCGAGGTCCTTGAAGGAGAGGTCGGCGGCGGAGGCGGCGTCCCGCGGGACGAGCGCGAAGCGGGTGAAGCCCGCGGCGGCCGCGCGGTCCAGCAGCGGGGTGAGGTTCTTCGCCCGGCGCTCGAGGCGCACGCGCGAGCCCCGGGCGATCAGCTCCTGCTTGAGCGCGAGCAGCAGCTCGGGCGCCGCGTCGCGCTCGTGGACGAGGACGACGGCGTCGGGACGCTCGACGACGGCACCGCCGATCAGCTCGACGATCCGCTCGAAGCCGATCGAGAAGCCGCAGGCCGGCACGTCCTGACCGAGGAAGCGGCCGATCATCCCGTCGTACCGCCCGCCTCCGCCGACCGAGGAGCCCGAGGACGGGTGCGCGATCTCGAAGATCGTGCCGGTGTAGTAGCCCATGCCCCGCACGAGAGTCGGGTCGAAGCGGAGCGAGACGCCGGCGGGCAGCGAGCGCAGCGACCGGGCCAGGGTCTCGAGCGCGAGCACCGCCTCCGGGTCGATGCCCTCGGGCAGCACGTCGAGGATCGCGGACTGCTCGAGCGCCACTCCCCCGGCGGCGACCGCCTCCTCGATCCGCGCGAGGTAGCCCCCGAGGACCGCGGCCGCGTCCGGCCCGTCGGCCTCGAGCTCGGCGACGACCCCGGTGTCGCCGATCTTGTCGAGCTTGTCGATCGAGATCAGCGCCGGGCCGAAGCGCTCGGGGGCGAAGCCGCAGTGCTCGAGGATTCCGGTGAGGATGCGGCGGTCGTTGATCCGGATGGTGCAGTCCTCGAGGCCCAGCGCGTCGAGCGCCGCCGCGGTCGCCGTGATGAGCTCGACCTCGGCCAGCTGCCCGGGCTCGCCGATGATGTCGATGTCGCACTGCACGAACTGGCGGTACCGCCCCTTCTGCGGGCGCTCGGCGCGCCACACCGGCGCGATCTGCACCGAGCGGAAGACGGCCGGCAGCTCGGCGCGGTGCGAGGCGTAGAAGCGGGCGAGAGGCACCGTGAGGTCGAAGCGCAGGCCGAGGTCGGCGAGGGCGGACGCGTCGTCGACCGCCGCCAGGTCGTCGCGGGTGAGCCCGCGGCGCAGGACGCTGAAGGCGAGCTTCTCGTTGTCGCCGCCGAGCCCGGAGTGGAGGCGGTCGAAGTCCTCGACCACCGGTGTCTCGATCTCGTCGAACCCGTGGGAGGCGTACACGCGGCGGATGACGCCGAGCGCGTGCTCGCGCTTCGCCTTGTCGGCGGGGAGGAAGTCGCGCATGCCGCGGGGCGGGGTGATCGGGGAGGCCATGACGGCGATTCTCCCAGATCGGCCGGGGCGGGCCGGCGGACGCCTCAGTCCGCGCGCCGCTCCTGCTCCACCGCGCGGATCTCGTCCTGCAGGTCGCGCGTCGCCGTGCGGAGCGCACGCTCGGCGTCGAGCCCCTGGGCGCGCGCGGAGGCGACGATGGCCAGCAGGAGCGGGCCGAGGTCCTCCTCCGACTCGATGGGCAGAGGGCCCTGGCCGGCGTCCACGACGCCCAGCGAGGTCGCCTTGCCGATCACCTTGTCGGCGAGCGCGAGGGCGGGCATGCCCTGCGGGATCCCGTCGAGCACGCTGGTGCGGTGCGGCTTCTCGGTGCGCTTGAGCTCGTCCCACACCGCGATGACGTCGTCGGCCGTCTCGGCCGTGGCGTCGCCGAAGACGTGCGGGTGGCGGCCGATCATCTTGGCGTTCATGTGCGCCGCGACGTCCTCGATGGTGAAGGGCTCGGCGCTCTCGGCCGCCAGGTCGGCGTGGAAGAGCACCTGGTAGAGGACGTCGCCGAGCTCCTCGATCAGGTCGGCCCGGTCCCCCGCCTCGATGGCGTCGACGAGCTCGTGCGACTCCTCGATCAGGTAGCGCACGAGCGACTCGTGGGTCTGCTCGGCGTCCCACGGGCAGCCGCCCGGGGCGCGGAGGACGTGGACGGTGCGGATGAGCTCGTCGAGCCGGGGATGCGCGGTCACCCCACCATCCTCGCATCCGGTCCGGCCGCCTCCGCGGACATCCGGGCGGCGCGGGCGCCCGGGAGCCTCAGGCCCGCGCGAGACGCCGCCGCGCGACGAGGAGGCAGCCGCCGGCGACGAGCGGCACCGCGGCGAGGAGGCCGGATGACGCCGCGACGGACACCGCGATCGAGGCGCTGACCAGTGCACCCGCCAGGTTCCAGAGGACCACCGCGACTCCCGCGCCGTCCCCGATCGGGAGCGGCACCGGGCTGAGCAGCTGCGGCGGCAGCGGACCCCGGGTCGCGTCCATCGCCCGCGCGGCGACGGCGGCGACGGCGGTCGCGGCGGCCACCGGCACCGCCGCGCTCGGGAGCAGCAGCGAGGCGGCGAGGGCGCCGAGCACCGCGACTCCGACCGCGAGCACCAGAGGGAACACGGCGTGCAGGAGGAGCAGCTCGAACGGACCGGGGGCGAGGAGCGCCGGCTGCCCCGCTGTCGCGGCGGCGTGGCGGAAGCCGTCGCTCCAGACGCCGGCGCCGAGGTAGGCGAGCACGCCCGCCGCGGCGGCCGGGAGTGCGAGGAGGGAGGACGGCACGACCGCGGCGAGCACGGCGGCGGCGCCGGCAACGGCCAGGGCGACGACCGCGACCGCTGAGCGGCCGGGAGTGCGCAGCGCGCCGATCGCGTCGCGCACCGGCACCGCGAGGGCGAACGGGGAGAGGCGGACCGCTCGGAGCCCCCGCCCGATCGCCGGGAGGGCGCGGTACCCGTCGAGCGACTCGGCGAGGTCGCCCGTCGCTCCGAGCCGGGTGGTCGCCGACCACTGCTGGGCCTGGGCGAGGAGGCGAGGCCCGCGCGCGGCGTCGAGCAGCCGGGGCGCCGCGGCCAGGAGGACCGCGGCCGACGCGAGCAGCACGGTCGCGGCGCGCACCTCCTCCGCTCCGCTCACGGCTGAGGCGAGGAGGCCGCCCGGCGTGGGCGCACCGGGCAGGAGTGCCCCGAGGACCGCGAGGGAGGCGAGGAGGCCCGCCGCGAGCGCGGGGAGGCGCGAGGGGAGGCACTGACCGGCGAGCCAGGCGACGGCGAGGAGGCCGGCGAACGCGGCGCCGCCGGCGACGGCCGCGAGGAGCGGCGCGGAGGCGGCGAGGGCGAGGAGCGACGCGACGGCGGAGCAGCACGCCACGAGACCGGCCGACGCCCGGACCACGGGTCGGCGGAGCACCGACCAGCGGCGCAGATCGGTCGCGAGCAGCACGGCCGTGGTGTGCGGCTCGCCCACCGCGGGTCCGCGCACCCGGCCCAGGAGCACGGCGGCGGGCAGGGCGAGACCCGCGGCGAGGGCGATCAGCGGCTCCGGCACGGCTCCCGCCTCGGCAGCGAGGAGCGCGAGGGCCCGGGCGACGGGGAGGACGACGACGAGGACGGTCATCGCGGCGAGGTAGCCCGCGTAGGTGCGCGGACTCGGCGGAGCCGCGGCGCGGTGCCGGTGCAGAGCCCGCACCTCGGCGACGCGAGCCCTCTCCGCGCGCGTCACGCCCGCTCCAGCTCGACGACCCGCGCGCCCAGACCCTGGATCAGCACAGGGCTGTGGGTCGCGACGACGAGTGCCCGGGACGCGGCTGCGCGCCGCAGGACTTCCGCCACCAGCGGCACCCGCTCGACGTCGAGCCGCTGCTCCGGCTCGTCGAGCAGCAGCACCGCCGAGGGCCGGGCCAGCACGAGCGCGAGGGAGAACAGCTGCGTCTGCCCGGAGGAGAGCTCGTGCGGGAAGCGGCGGGCGAGCGGAGCGAGCGCGAGCGCGTCGAGACCTGCCGCGGCCTCGCGGCGGGCGACGGAGACCGGCGCGCCCCACGAGACGGCCACCATCGCGAGGTGCTCCTCGAGGGTCAGGTCCCGCTCGAAGGGAGGGGTGCCGATCAGGGCGGCGACGGCGCGGCGGTGGGCGGCGGAGCGCTCCTCCGGAGCGCGCCCGGCCACCGCCACGACTCCCTCGCTCGGAGCGGTGAGGCCGGCGATCACCCGCAGGAGCGTGGTCTTGCCGGTGCCGTTGCGGCCCGTCACCGCGACGCGCTCCCCCGCCTCCGCCTCGAGCGAGCACGGGGCGAGCAGCTCGACCCCCGAGGCGCGGACCGCGACCCCGCGGACGGCGACCAGCGGGCCGGCGAGCGGCTCCGGCTCTCGAGGACGGCGGGCGGCGAGGAGCGGCATGCCCTCCATCCTGCCAGCGCGCCCTGCCGCAGCGGCGACGGCCGCCGGAGCGGGGCGGCGCGCCACCGGGGAGCGCCGCCCCGAGGACCTCAGACGGTGACCGGTTCCGGGAACAGCGCGTCCAGGAGCGACGCCACCCACTGGATCAGCGCCCGGTCGCCGAGCGGGACGCCGTCGAGCACGGGCATCGGCACGACGACCGCGTCTGCCTGCTGCAGGTACTTCGCGGTCGGGTACATCCGGCGCAGGCGCACCTGGATCGAGTCGGGCAGGTGAGCGGGAGCCACGCGGACGTTCGAGCCCATCGCGACCACGTCGCTGAGGCCCGCCTTCTGCGCGCGCATCCTCAGCCTCGACACCAGGATGAGGTTCTCGACCGCCTCGGGCAGCTCACCGTAGCGGTCGGTCAGCTCCTCGACCACGAGGTCGATGCTCCCCTCCTTCGCCGTCGGCGACGACGCGGCCGACAGCTTCTGGTACGCCTCCAGGCGCAGCCGCTCGCTGTCGACGTACTCCTCCGGGATGCGCGCGTCGACGGGCAGCTCGAGCCGCAGCTCGGTCTGCCCCTCGGCGACCTCGCCGCGGAAGGTGTCGACGGCCTCGCCGATCATCCGCAGGTAGAGGTCGAAGCCCACGCCCTGGATGTGCCCGGACTGCTCGCCGCCGAGGAGGTTGCCCGCACCGCGGATCTCGAGGTCCTTCAGCGCGATCTGCATGCCGCCGCCGAGGTCCGAGTTGGCGGCCAGCGTCTGCAGCCGGTCGTGCGCGGTCTCGCTCAGCGGCTTCGTCTCGTCGTAGAGGAGGTAGGCGTAGGCGCGCTCGCGGCCGCGGCCGACCCGCCCGCGCAGCTGGTGCAGCTGCGAGAGACCGTACTTGTCGGCGCGGTCGACGATCAGCGTGTTCGCGTTCGGGATGTCGAGGCCGGTCTCGACGATCGTCGTCGACACCAGGACGTCGAACTTGCGCTCCCAGAAGTCGACGATGATCCGCTCGAGCTGCGACTCGCTGAGCTTGCCGTGCGCGACCGCGATCCGCGCCTCGGGCACCAGCTCGGCGAGCTGCGAGGCGACGCGGTTGATCGTCGAGACGCGGTTGTGCACGAAGAACACCTGGCCCTCGCGCAGGAGCTCCCGGCGGATCGCGGCCGACACCTGCTTCTCGGAGTAGGGGCCGACGAAGGTGAGGATCGGGTGGCGCTCCTCCGGCGGGGTCGCGAGGGTCGACATCTCGCGGATGCCGGTCACCGCCATCTCGAGCGTCCGCGGGATGGGCGTGGCGCTCATCGAGAGGATGTCGACGTTCTTCTTCAGCGCCTTGAGCTTGTCCTTGTGCTCGACGCCGAAACGCTGCTCCTCGTCGATCACGAGCAGGCCGAGGTCCTTGAAGACGATGTTGTCGCTGAGGAGCCGGTGGGTCGCGATGACCATGTCGACGGTGCCGTCGGCCAGGCCCTCGATCGTCTCCTTCGACTCCTTCGCGCTCTGGAACCGGCTGAGCGCCCGCAGGTGGACGGGGAAGCCGGCGAAGCGCTCCTGGAACGTCTCGAGGTGCTGGCGGACGAGCAGCGTGGTCGGCACGAGCATCGCGACCTGCTTCCCGTCCTGGATCGCCTTGAACGCGGCGCGCACGGCGACCTCGGTCTTGCCGAAGCCGACGTCGCCCGAGAGCAGGCGGTCCATCGGGATCGGCCGCTCCATGTCGGCCTTGACCTCGTCGATGACGGTGAGCTGGTCGGGGGTCTCGGCGAACGGGAACGCCTCCTCCAGCTCGCGCTGCCAGGGGGTGTCCGGCGGGAACGCGTGCCCGCGGGAGGCCATCCGGGCGGAGTAGAGCTTCACGAGCTCGACCGCGATGTCGCGGACCGCGCGGCGGGCCTTGCTCTTGGCCTGCGCCCAGTCGCTCCCGCCCATCTTGCTCAGCGCCGGAGCCTCGCCGCCGACGTAGCGGGAGAGCAGGTCGAGCTGGTCCGTGGGGACGAGCAGCTTGTCGCCGGGGAAGCCGCGCTTGCTGGGGGCGTACTCGAGCACCAGGTACTCGCGGCGGGTCTTGATCGCGTTGCGGCCCCCGCTGGAGACCTCGCGCTGCGAGAGCTCCACGAACCGGCCGATGCCGTGCGTGGCGTGCACCACGAAGTCGCCGGGCGTGAGCTGCAGCGGGTCGACGACGTTCTTGCGGCGCGAGGCGAGCTTCTTCACCGCTCGGGAGTCGTAGCCGACGGTGCGGCCGTAGAACTCCGTGTCGGTGAGCAGGGCGAGCTTCGCCTCCTCCACCTCGAAGCCGTGGTCGACGGAGGCCTGCACCACGTAGGCCAGGCCCGTCTCGAGCCCGGCGGGGAGGTCGGCGACGATGCGGGCGGCGACCTCGTGCTCGGCGAGGACCTGGTCGGTGCGCTCGACCGTGCCGGTGCCGGGCGCGGTGAGGACCACGGTCCAGCCGTCGGCCAGGCGCGCGCGGACGTGGGCGAGGGCGCCCTCGACGCTCGCTCCGAAGCCGGGGACCGGCTCGCCCTCGACGCGGACGGCGAGGATCTCGTCGATCCCGAGCTCCTCCGGCAGCACCTCGGCCTCGCCCGCGGCGGGGCCCTGGCGGAACGTGCTCATCGTCCACCACGGGTGGTCGGGAGCGTCGGCGCCCGGGGCGCTGAGCTTCACGGAGTCGCGGAGCGCGCCGAGCGAGATGAACTCGCCCGAGGCGAGGTCGATGGGAGCCTCGGCGCCGGCGGTCGCCGCGCTCCAGGCCGCCTGCAGGAACTCGCGGTTCGTCTCGGCGAGGCTGATCGCCCGCGTCGCCACGCGCTCGGGGGCGAGGACCGCGACGGCCGCCCCCTCGGGGAGGTAGTGCGAGATCGGGACCAGCCGCTCCAGCAGCGCGGGGGCGAGCGACTCCATCCCCTCGACCGGGATGCCCTCGGCGATCTTCGCGAGCATCGCCGACAGGCTCGGGAACTCGTGAAGCATCTCGCGGGCCCGCTGCCTCACCGCTGGCACCAGCAGCAGCTCGCGGCTCGGCGGGAGGACCACCGAGTCGGCCTCGCCCGGGAGCGAGCGCTGATCGGCCACGGAGAAGCCGCGGATGGAGTCGACCTCGTCGCCGAAGAAGTCCACTCGGCTCGGATGCTCGGCCACCGCGGGGAAGACGTCGAGGATGCCGCCGCGCACGGCGAACTCGCCGCGGCGCGTGACCATGTCGACCCGAGCGTAGGCCAGGTCGACCAGCTCGGAGGAGATGCGGCCGAGGTCGTAGCCGCGGGCGCCCTTCACGAGTCGGATCGGCTCGATGTCGGCGAGGTTGTCGGCGACCGGCTGCAGCGCCGCGCGCACGGAGGCGACCACCACGAGGGGCCGCTCGCCGGACCACTGCTTCATCCGCCGCAGCGCGTCCAGGCGCCGCCCCACGATCTCGGCGCTCGGGCTGAGGCGCTCGTGCGGCAGCGTCTCCCACGCGGGGAACTCGACGACGTCCGCGTCCGGCAGCATGCAGCCGAGGGAGGCGCGCACGTTCTCGGAGTCGCGGCCCGTGGCCGTGACCACCAGCGCCGCCTGCGGGCGTCCCGCCTCCGCGCGCCTCTCGATCAGGCCCGCGAGCAGGGGGACCCGGAGGCCGTCGGCCACCGAGAAGTCGGCGTCCCGCACCGCGTACGCGAGAGCATCGTCGAACGTGGAGGCGCGCGACAGCGCCGAGATGATCTCGTTGAGGGGCACGGGTCCAGTTTACGGCCGCCCCGCGGACCGACCGCCGAGGGAGCCCCAAACCGTCGAGGGAGCCCGGGGCTGCGATCTCCCTCGCCGTCCGGGGTCCCCTCGGCGGAGGGCGGGTCAGGCGCTGGTGTGGAACTTCAGCTGGGCGGCGGAGAGGCCGGAGTCGGCGATGAGCTCGACGGCGTCGGCGGCGTCCGAGACCAGGATCGGGAGCGCCTCGCGCTCCGGGCCGGCGAAGTCCTTCAGCACGAAGTCGGCGGCCTGCTGGCGGCCCGGCGGGCGGCCGATGCCGACACGCACGCGCAGGAACTCGGCTCCTCCGGTCGCCGCGAGGATGTCGCGGATGCCGTTGTGCCCTCCGTGACCGCCGCCCTGCTTGAGGCGCAGGGTGTCGAAGGGGATGTCGAGCTCGTCGTGCACGACGATCAGGTGCGCCGGGGCGACCGAGTAGAAGTCGAGCAGCTGCGCCGTCGGCCCGCCGGAGAGGTTCATGAAGCTGTTGGGCTTGCCCAGCACGAGCTTCGGCCCGCCCGGGCGGAGGAAGCCCTCGGCGACCACGGCGTTGGCGCGGTTGTGCCGGCGGAACGAGCCGCCGATCCGCGTCGCGAGCTCGTCGAGCACCATCTGACCGACGTTGTGCCGGTTGCGCGCGTACTGCGCGCCCGGGTTGCCCAGTCCGACGACCAGCCAGGTGTCACCCATGTCGTTCCTCTTCCTCGGGGGCGGCGGAGGGACTCCCCCGCCGGACGCGGAACGGGCCCGCCGCGGCTGCGAGCGGGCCCGTTCCCGGGGTGGTGCGGACTACTCCGCGGTCTCGGCGACGACGTCGCCCGAGGCCGGGGTCTCGTCGTCCTCGCCCAGGTCCTGCTCGACCTCGGCGGTGACGTTGACGATGAGCACCTCGGCGTCGGTGACCAGCGTGGCGCCCTCGGGGAGCGTGACGTCGGCGGCGGTGATCTGCGTGCCGGCCTCGAGGCCCTCGACGGAGACGACGATGTTCTGCGGGATGCGCGTGGCGTCGACCTCGAGCGAGAGGGTGTTCGACTCGATCGAGACGAGGGTGCCGGGAGCGGCGTCGCCCTCGACGTGCACGGGGATGTCCACCTCGACCTTCTCGCCCTTGTTGATGACGACGAGGTCGATGTGCTCGATGATCTGGCGCACCGGGTCGCGCTGGATGTCCTTCACCAGGGTGGTCTGCGCGGCGCCCTCGATGTCGAGCTCGAGGATCGCGTTCGCCTTGCGGGTGAGCAGGAGCACCTGGTGGCCCGGGAGGGTGAGGTGCTGGGGCTCGGTGCCGTGGCCGTAGAGGACCGCGGGGATCTTGTCCTGCGCGCGGATCTTGCGGGCGGCGCCCTTGCCGAACGAGGTGCGGACCTCGACGACGACCTTGTTGGTCAGTTCAGCCATGATGTTCTCCTTGGGCGGCGCGCACGCCACCGGATCGGGTCGTGGCCTGCGGCCACGGACGGTTTGTCGACTCGAACGCATGTCAGCGTGAGGAGAAGTCCGTGGCGCCCCGTGGGGGCCTCGCCTGCTTCCACCGCGTCGATCACGGATGCACGTGCATCCCTCGCCGAAGTTCAGCTGCCGATCTTACCCGGCATCGCGGCCGCCCGCCAGCAGGCGGTCGCGCCGCCGGACTCGGAGCCGGACGTCCAGGCGGACCGCCTACCGTGCGGGTATGACGAGCGACGACTTCGGCTCCTACGTCGAGAAGAACGGCTTCCACCGCGACACGAACTACATCCCGACGCGGATCACCGCCGACGGCCGCGACGGGTACCCGGTGGAGGCCGGGCGCTACCGCCTCGTCGTCTCCCGCGCCTGCCCGTGGGCGAACCGCGCCGTGATCGTGCGGCGCCTGCTCGGGCTCGAGGACGCCCTCTCGATGGGCATCTGCGGGCCCACCCACGACAAGCGCAGCTGGACCTTCGACCTCGATCCGGGCGGGGTCGACCCGGTGCTGGGCATCCCCCGCCTCCAGGACGCGTTCTTCGCCCGCTTCCCCGACTACCCGCGCGGGATCACCGTCCCGGCCCTCGTGGACATCCCGAGCGGCCAGGTCGTCACCAACGACTACCCGGTGATGACGCTCGACTTCTCCACCGAGTGGACCGCGTTCCACCGCGACGGCGCCCCCGACCTCTACCCCGAGGAGCACCGCGAGGAGATCGACGAGATCGCCGAGCTGGTTTTCCACGACGTGAACAACGGCGTCTACAAGTGCGGCTTCGCCGGCTCGCAGCGCTCCTACGACCGGGCCTACGACCGCCTCTGGGCGCGGCTGGACTGGCTGGAGGAGCGGCTGAGCACCCGCCGCTACCTGGTCGGCGACACCATCACCGAGGCGGACGTGCGGCTCTTCACGACGCTCGCCCGCTTCGACGCCGTCTACTACAGCCACTTCAAGGCCAACCGGAACCTGCTGTCGGCGATGCCCGCGCTCTGGGGCTACGCCCGGGATCTGTTCGCCACTCCGGGGTTCGGCGACACGATCGACTTCACCCACATCAAGTCGCACTACTACGAGGTGCAGCGGGACATCAATCCGACCGGCGTCGTCCCCAAGGGCCCGGACCTCTCCGGCTGGCTCGTCCCCTCGCGCCGCGAGGAGCTCGGCGGCCGCCCGTTCGGCGACGGCACTCCCCCGCCGCCGCCGATCCCGTCGGAGCGCGTCCCCCTCGGCCACGGCGCCTGACCGGTTCCGGTCGCGGTCGTCGCGGCGCGCGCAAGACCGTGCGCGCGCCGCACGACTGATGTGCAGCCGGGAGACGGCTCGGACCCGGGCTCCCCGGAGCGACCCGGGGCTAGCCTGAGCTCGCCCCTGAACGCGAACGTCGAGGAGAACCGTGTCTGACAAGCCCACCGCCACAGCCAACATCGGAGTCGTCGGTCTGGCGGTGATGGGCTCGAACCTCGCCCGCAACCTCGCCAGCCGCGAGGGCAACACGGTCGCGGTGTTCAACCGCTCCTACGGCCGCACCGAGACCCTCATCACGGAGCACCCGGAGGCGGGCTTCGTCGCGTCCGAGACCATCGAGGACTTCGCCGCCTCGCTCGCCACCCCGCGCACCGCGATCATCATGGTCCAGGCCGGCCGCGGCACCGACGCCGTGATCGAGCAGCTGACGAAGGTCTTCGAGCCCGGCGACATCATCGTCGACGGCGGCAACGCGCTCTTCACCGACACCATCCGCCGCGAGAAGGCCGTCCGCGAGACCGGCATCCACTTCGTCGGCACCGGCATCTCCGGCGGCGAGGAGGGCGCGCTCAAGGGCCCGTCGATCATGCCCGGCGGCTCGGTCGAGTCCTACAGGACCCTCGGCCCGATCCTCTCGTCGATCGCCGCGGTCGCCGAGGGCGAGCCCTGCGTCACCCACATCGGCACCGACGGCGCCGGCCACTTCGTCAAGATGATCCACAACGGCATCGAGTACGCCGACATGCAGCTCATCGCCGAGGCGTACGACCTGCTCCGCACCGTCGGGGGACACGAGCCCGCCGCCATCGCCGAGGTCTTCGACGCCTGGAACAAGGGCGACCTCGAGTCGTACCTCATCGAGATCACCGCCGAGGTGCTCCGCCAGGTCGACGCCGACACCGGCAACCCCTTCATCGACGTCGTCCTCGACCAGGCCGGCTCGAAGGGCACCGGCGTCTGGACCGTGCAGAACGCGCTCGACCTCGGCGTCCCCGTCGGCGGCATCGCCGAGGCCGTCTTCGCCCGCGCCGTGTCCTCCCACCCCGAGCAGCGCGAGGCCGTGCAGGCCCGCGTCACCTCGCGCCCGACCCCGGTCGAGAAGTACGAGGGCTTCGAGGACGACGTGCGCGCCGCGCTCTACGCCTCCAAGGTCGTCGCCTACTCGCAGGGCTTCGACGCGATCATCGCCGGGGCCGAGAAGTACGGCTGGGAGATCGACAAGGGCGCGGTCGCCAAGATCTGGCGCGCGGGCTGCATCATCCGCGCCCAGTTCCTCAACCGCATCGTCGACGCCTACGACGAGAACGCCGGCATCACGACCCTCCTCGAGGACCCGTACTTCGCCGAGGCCGTCGCGAACGGCGAGGCCGCCTGGCGCCGCATCGTCTCGACCGCCGCGCTCTCGGGCGTGCCGATCCCCGGCTTCGGCGCCGCGCTGTCGTACTACGACTCGCTCGCCTCCAAGCGCCTCCCGGCCGCTCTCGTGCAGGGCCAGCGCGACTTCTTCGGAGCGCACACCTACAAGCGCGTCGACAGGGAGGGCACCTTCCACACGCTGTGGTCGGGTGACCGCACCGAGGTCGAGCAGGACCCCTCCACGCACTGACCTGCGTCGCACGAGGAAGGCGCCCCCGCCCGCAGGATCCACGGATCCTCGGGCGGGGGCGCCTTCCTCGTTGCGGAGAGAGCTCCCCTGTCGTCAGCGGAGCCGGGCGGTGGCGTCCGGCTCCCCGAGCGGGCGCTCGACGCCCGGGCCGGCTGACCCCTCAGGTCCGGAACGCCCGCGCGATCAGGAGCGCCGCCAGGAGCACCGCTGCGGCGGCCGCCGTGGCCGCCGGGAGGGCGAGCAGGAGCAGCAGCGAGACCGCGGCCGACGCGAGGGCGGGCCCGCTCGCCCCGGCCGCTCCGTGGTCGAGGCGCCGCACGATGGTCGCCACCAGCAGAGCGGCCACGGCGAAGGCGAGCAGCGCGTCGGCGTCGAGGATCACGACCGCGAGCACGGCGACCAGGCAGAGGACGAGCTGGGCCGCCGCCGGCACGCCGGTCCTGCGGTTCCTGGTGGCGAGCACTGCCGGGATCTCCCCCGCGCCGGCGAGACGGACGAGGGCGCGCGCATCCCTCCTCCCGAGGTCGAGGAGCGCGAGCAGGACCGCGATCACCGCGGCGGCCCCGACGAGCCCGGACGCGGGCGTGCCCCGGGTGACAGCGCTCAGGGGGGTCTCCGAGGACGCGAGGACCTCGGGACCGGCCGCCAGGAGCAGACCGGTGCCGAGCGCGGCGGCGGCCGCCGTGGCGATCCCGATGCGCAGCAGGGCGGGGCGGAGAGCCGTCACCGCGCCGGAGCGGGAGGTCGGCAGGAGGATCAGGAGCAGGGCCGCGGCGGTGCCGGCTCCCAGCGGCCCTCCGTTGCGCAGCGGGTCGAGCGGCGCGGGGTCCGGAGGGGACACCAGCACGATCACGGCGGCGGCGGCCAGCAGGACGACGACCGCACCGACGAGGAGCAGGACCGGGCGAGCGGGGAGGCGCCCGCCGCGCAGACCGAAGAGCGCGACGGCCACGAGCAGCAGGACGGCCAGGGGCCGGGCCGCTCCCCCGAGGACCGACTGGGCCGCGGTCAGGGCCAGCGCGGCCGAGGCGAAGGCGCGCCCGACGATCCCGAGCCACTCGGAGGAGGGGCCGTCGTGGACGGTGCGCCCGGCATCGGCGACGGCGCTCAGGGCCGCGGCGGCCGCAGCGACGGCGAGCCCGAGGAGCAGCCACCAGCCCGCCGCGGCGGCGGCCGGCGACCAGACCAGGAAGACCGCCGCCAGGGCGAGGGTCGCATCCGAACGCTGGGGCACGGCCTCACCCTAGGCGGTGGAGCCGGGGCGGGACCCGGGTGCGCTCTGCAGGGCGCACCCGGGGCGCGGGGTCCTACGCGTCGCCGTCGAACATCGACGTCACGGAGCCGTCGTCGAAGACCTCGTGGATGGCGCGGGCCAGCAGCGGAGCGATGGGCAGGATCGTCAGGCGGTCCCAGGTCTTCTCCGGCGGCAGCGGCAGGGTGTCGGTGACGACGACCGAGTCGATGAATTCCGAGCTCAGGAGCTCGACCGCCGGGTCCGAGAAGACGGCGTGGGTGGCCGCGACGACCACGCCGATCGCGCCCGCCTTCTTCAGCGCCTCGGCCGCCTTCGCGATGGTGCGCCCGGTGTCGATGAGGTCGTCGACGAGGAGGCAGACGCGGCCCTTCACCTCGCCGACGATCTCGTGGACGGAGACCTGGTTGGCGACCTTCGGGTCGCGGCGCTTGTGGATGATCGCCAGCGGGACGCCGAGCTTGTCGCTCCAGATGTCGGCGACGCGGACGCGGCCCATGTCGGGCGAGACGATGGTGAGGGTCGAGGGGTCGAGCTTCTCGCGGAAGTGCTCGAGCAGCACCGGCATCGCGAAGAGGTGGTCGACGGGGCCGTCGAAGAAGCCCTGGATCTGCGCCGCGTGCAGGTCGACCGACATGATCCGATCGGCTCCCGCCGCCTTGAAGAGGTCCGCGACGAGGCGGGCCGAGATCGGCTCGCGGCCGCGGCCCTTCTTGTCCTGGCGCGCGTAGGGGTAGAAGGGGGCGACCACGGTGATCCGCTTGGCGGAGGCGCGCTTGAGCGCGTCGACCATGATCAGCTGCTCCATCAGCCACTCGTTGATCGGGGACGTGTGCGACTGGAGGACGAACACGTCGCCTCCGCGGACCGACTCGCCGTAGCGGACGTAGAGCTCGCCGTTGGCGAAGGTGCGCCCCTCGGTCGTGACGAGCTCGGTCCCGAGCTCGGCGGCGACCGCTTCCGCCAGTGCCGGATGCGCCCTCCCCGAGACGAGGACCAGGCTCTTCTTGTTGCTGGCGGTGATGCCGGTCACTGTGCTCCGCTTCCTCCGGTGGGCGCCTGGTCGGATCCGGTGGGATCCGACGCCAGGGCCGCCTCGGCGGCGTCGGCCGCCGCGGTGCCCGGACGGTGGGTCTGCACCCACCCGGCCATGTTGCGCTGCGGAGCGACGGTGATCCCGAGGGCTCCGGCGGGGATGTCCTTGCGGATGACCGTGCCGGCGCCCGTGTACGCTCCGTCACCGATTCTAACGGGGGCGACGAAGACGTTGTGCGACCCCGCACGCACGTGCGAGCCCACCACGGAGGACGCCTTGCTCACCCCGTCGTAGTTGGCGAAGATCGAGCCGGCGCCGATGTTCGACTCCTCGCCGATGACCGCGTCGCCGACGTAGGAGAGGTGCGGGACCTTCGATCCCTCGCCGATGACGGCGTTCTTGGTCTCGACGTAGGTGCCGATCTTGCCGCGGGCGCCGAGCACGGTGCCGGGGCGGAGGAACGAGAACGGGCCGACCTGGGCCTTCGCGCCGATGACGGCGAGCGTCGCGTCGGAGCGCTTCACGACCGCGTCCTCGCCGACCTCGCAGGAGTCGAGCGTGGTGTCCGGGCCGATGACCGCACCGGTGGCGATGACGGTCGGGCCCTTGATCTGCGTGCCTGGGAGGATCTCGACGTCCGGGGCGAGGACCGCGTCCACGTCGATCCAGGTGGTCGCCGGGTCCTGGATCGTGACGCCCTCGAGCTGCCAGCGGCGCACGATGCGCGCGTTGAGCTCGAGCGCCGCGTCGGCGAGCTGGGCGCGGTCGTTGATCCCGGCCACGAGCCAGCGGTCCTGCACGGGGACGGCCTCGATCGCGCGGCCGGCGGCCTTGAGCGCGGCGGCGGCGTCGGTGAGGTACTTCTCCCGCTGGGCGTTCTCGGTGCCGATCGCGCCGATGACCGAGCGGAGCGCGGCGGCGTCGAAGGCGTAGACGCCGGCGTTGATCTCGGTGAGGTCGAGCTCGTCGGGGCTCGCGTCCTTCTGCTCCACGATGGAGGCGAAGGCGCCGTCGCCGCCGCGGACGATCCGGCCGAAGCCGGTCGGGTCCTCGAGCACGCAGGAGAGCATGGTGAGCGCGTTCGCCGCGGCGAGGTGCTCGTCGACCAGGCGGCGGAGGGTCGGCGCGTCCAGCAGCGGGACGTCGGCGCTCAGCACGACGACCGTGCCGGCGAAGGACGCCGGGAGCGCCGCGAGGCCCTGCTCGACCGCGCGGCCGGTGCCGGGCGTCTCGTCCTGGTCCACCACCAGTGCGGAGGGGGTGTGCTCGAGGACGGCCTCGGCGACCCGGTCGCGCTCGTGGCGCACCACGGTGACGACGTGCGCCGCGTCGAGCGAGGCGGCCGTGTCCAGCACGTGCCCGAGCAGCGGCCTCCCGGCGAGGCGGTGCAGGACCTTCGGGGTGCGGGACTTCATGCGGGTGCCCTGGCCTGCCGCCAGGATCACGACGGCGAGCGTGCTGTCTGCCATGTTCTTCGCGTTCTCCTCCGTGAGCGCACCGTCCTGGTGCCGCTCCGCCACCAGGATTCGAACCTGGACCGGACAGCTCCAAAGGCTGCCGTGCTGCCGTTACACCATGGCGGACCGCGCGATCGCGCGCCGTCCATCCTGCCACCCCCGCGCCCCCGGCCCCGCCTCGGGCGCGGGCGGCCGCCGCTCGGGCGGACGACGGCGGCCCGGGAGGTCCCCGCCTCCCGGCCCGTCCGCCTCCCGGCGTCCCCCGAGCCGCCCAGCCGCCACAATGGACGGGTGAGTGCGAATGACGAGGTCGACGGGATCGTCGACGCCTGGGTCCGGGAGCGGCCCGATCTCGATTTCACGCCGCTCCAGGTCTTCTCGCGGATGCGCCGGCTGGCCAAGCAGCTCGAGCGCGCGCGCGGCAGCGCCTTCGGCCGGTCGGAGCTCGAGACGTGGGAGTTCGACGTGCTCTCGGCCCTGCGGCGCGCGGGCGCGCCCTACCGGATGAGCCCCAAGCAGCTCCTCCAGGCGACCATGGTCACCAGCGGGACCATGACCAACCGCATCGACCGGCTGGTCGAGCGCGACCTGGTCGAGCGCCTCGACGACCCGAACGACGGGCGCGGCGTGCTGGTGCAGATGACGCCGTCGGGGCTCGCCCGGGTCGACGCGGCGATCACCCGCCTGGTCGACGCGGAGCAGGAGCTGCTCGGCGCGCTCACCCACGCGCAGCAGGAGCGGCTGGCGCAGCTCCTCCGGAAGCTCTCCCTCGACTTCGGCTGAGCCGGTCGGTACGGGCCCGCGACGGCGGCCCGCCCACGCGGTACGGGACAGCTGCCGGTGCCGCGGAGAAAAGCGGCGTCAGCCCTCGAGCTGCTCCGAGAGCTCCAGCCAGCGCATCTCGAGCTCTGCCGCCTCGTCCTCGTAGGCGCGGAGCGAGGCGTTGAGCGCGAGGATCCCGTCGTAGTCGTCCTGGTCGTGCGTCGCCATCTTCTCGTGCACGGTCTTCGTCAGCTGCGTGAGCTTGTGCAGGCGCCGGTCGATCGCCGACACCTCCTTCTCCGCGGTGCGGCGCTCGGCCCCCGCGAGTCCGCTCGACGCCGGCGCGCCGGAGGAGGAGCCCGACGAGGCCGCCGCGGGCGCGCCCTTCTCTAGCGCGCGGCGCAGGTCGAGGTACTGCTCGACGCCGCCGGGCAGGTGGCGGAACGCGCCGTCCATCACGGCGTACTGCTGGTCGGTGACGCGCTCGAGCAGGTACCGGTCGTGCGAGACGACGAGGAGGGTGCCCGGCCAGGAGTCGAGCAGGTCCTCGATCGCGGCGAGCATGTCGGTGTCGAGGTCGTTGGTCGGCTCGTCGAGGATCAGCACGTTGGGCTCGCTGAGCAGGATGAGCAGGAGCTGGAGCCTCCGGCGCTGACCGCCCGAGAGGTCCTTCACGGGCGTCGAGAGCTGCGCGCTCGAGAAGCCGAGCCGCTCGAGCAGCTGGCCCGGGGTCATCTCCTTGCCGCCGATGGAGTAGCTGGTGCGCTGCTCCGCGATGATCTCGCGGACGGGCCGGTGCTGGACACCGGTCAGCTCGCGCAGCTGCTGGTCGAGGATCGCGACGCGCACGGTGGTGCCGCGCTTCACCCGGCCGCTCGTCGGCTCCACGCTGCCCGCGACCAGGCCGAGGAGGGTCGACTTGCCGGCGCCGTTCACGCCGAGGATGCCGGTGCGCTCGCCGGGCGCGATCCGCCACTCGATGCGGTTGAGGACGGTCCGCTCGCCGTAGCGGACGGTGACGTCGAGCAGGTCGACGACGTCCTTGCCCAGGCGCGAGACGGCGAGCTGCGAGAGCGAGACCGAGTCGCGCACCGGGGGCTCGTCCTCGATCAGCTGGTTCGCGGCGTCGATCCGGAACTTGGGCTTCGCCGTGCGGGCGGGGGCGCCGCGCCGGAGCCAGGCGAGCTCCTTCTTCATCAGGTTCTGTCGCTTGGCCTCCATGGTCGACGCCATCCGGTCGCGCTCCACGCGCTGCAGGATGTACGCCGCGTACCCGCCCTCGAACGGCTCGACGAGGCGGTCGTGCACCTCCCAGGTGGCGGTGCAGATCTCGTCGAGGAACCACCGGTCGTGGGTGACGACCGCGAGCCCGCCCGACGACGCCGCCCAACGGCGCTTGAGGTGCTCGGCGAGCCAGGCGATGCCCTCGACGTCGAGGTGGTTGGTGGGCTCGTCGAGGAAGACGACGTCCCAGTCGCCGACGAGCAGCTTCGCGAGGGCGACCCGGCGCCGCTGGCCGCCCGAGAGGGAGCCGACCACTCCGTCCCAGGGGACGTCGCGCAGCAGGCCCGCGATCACGTCGCGGGTGCGCGCGTCGCCCGCCCACTCGTGCTCCTGGAGCCCGCCGACGACGGCCTGGGCGACGGTGAGGTCCTCGTCGACCGTGTCGGCCTGGTCGAGCATCCCGAGCGTGACGCCGCGGCGGTGCGTGACGCGGCCGCTGTCCGGCTCGATGCGCTGCGCGAGCAGGCGCAGGAGGGTCGACTTGCCGTCGCCGTTGCGTCCGACGATCCCGATGCGGTCGCCCTCCTCGATCCCCAGGGAGACGTCGTCGAAGATCACGCGTGTGGGGTACTCGAGTCGCAGCGCCTCGGCGCCCAGCAGATGTGCCATAGGGATCCAGCCTAGGCGGTGCCGCCTGAGCGGTCCGCCGCGGGTCGATCACAGTGCGGCCGGGTCGCGGCCCCCGGACCTCAGCCCGCGGGTGCCGGCTCCGAGACGGACACCGAGCGGCGGTGCAGTCCCGTGGCGCCGTCGGGGGCGGGCGGGCGCTCGACCGTGGTCTGCACCGTGCCGTCCGCGTCGGTGGCACGCACGGTCACGACGTGATCGCCGACCGTCGCGTCCCACTCGAGGACCCACTGGATCCACGTGTCCGCGGTGACCTGCTCGGCGAGGCGCGCCTCCTGCCAGGCGCCGCCGTCGATCTGCACCTCCACCTTCGCGATGCCGGTGTGCGGCGCCCAGGCGACTCCCGCCACGGCGACCGTCCGCGCCTCGACGGGCTGGCCCTGGCGCGGCACATCGATCCGCGACTCGATCTTGATCGGACCGCGCTCGGTCCAGCCGCGCGTCGACCAGTAGGCCAGGTCCTCCGCGAAGGTCGTGACCTTCAGCTCGACGACCCACTTCGTCGCCGAGACGTAGCCGTAGAGGCCGGGGACGACCATCCGGACGGGGAAGCCGTGCTCGACCGGAAGCGGCTCGCCGTTCATCCCGACGGCGAGCAGGCTCGCGCGGTCCTCGTCCTGCAGCACGTCGAGCGGGCTGGAGGCGGTGAAGCCGTCGATGCTCCGCGAGAGCACCATGTCGGCGCCGGCGGTCGGCCGGGCCCGGGCCAGCAGCTCGCGGATCGGGTAGCCCAGCCAGAGGGCGGTGCCGATCAGGTCGCCGCCGACCTCGTTGGACACGCAGGACAGGGTGACCAGGTGCTCCTCGAGCGGCAGCGCGAGCAGCTCGTCCCAGGTGATCTCGATCTCCTCCTCCACCATGCCGGTGATCTTCAGCGACCAGTCGGCGGGCTCGACCGACGGCACCGAGAGCGCGGTGTCGATCCGGTAGAACGAGGAGTTGGGAGTGACGTAGGAGCTGATGCCGTCGATGTCGTCGAGCACGGCGCCGGCCGCGACGGGCGCGGCGGCCGAGGCGGGAGCCGGCAGGGACACGGCCTCGCGCACGGCGGTGACGGCGGCGGAGGCGGACGTGAGGAAGCGGGCGCCGATGCCGGCGGCGACCGCGGCGACTCCGGCGATCCCGACCAGGCGGAGGAACGACCGGCGGTCCGGGGAGTCGCTCTCGCGCTCCTCCTGCCAGCCGCGGAGGCGGACGGAGGCCGAGCGGAGCACCGCGGCACCGGCCACCATGCCCACGACGCTCGGCGCCGCGTCGATCCCGGACGCGCCCTCGCGGCTGACGGCGGCGAGCGCACCGGCGCCCGCGACGACGGCCAGCAGCAGCACGCCGAACGGCGGGCGGCGGTACTCGAGGACTCCCGCGCCGACGGCCAGCAGCGCGATCGCGAGGCCGATCGAGACCAGCAGCACGAGCTTGTCGCCGGTGCCGAAGAGCGCGATGACCGTGTCCTTCACGCCCGGGGGCACGATGTCGATGACGAAGCCGCCGACCGCGACCAGCGGACTGCCGCCCGCTCCGGTGAAGACCGCGACGACCTCGGCGGCCGCGAGGGCGACGACGGCGGCCACGATCCCGGAGAGGATCGCGAAGAGGGTGGCTCGGCGGGACATGAGCGGCACTCTAAGCCACGAGGTCGGAACTTCTCTGCGGACCGTCTGTGGAGGGCGCCGGGCGCGAGGCTCGCGAGCCCCGCTCCGGAGGCACCGCCTCCGCGACTAGGTCGAGAGCAGGCGAGCCCCGTGGACCGGGCCGGACACCCGCACGGCGCTCAGCCGCGCGGAGCTCAGCTCGCGCTGCAGGTCGGCCGCCGCATCGGCGTCCGGAGCGAGGAACGCGACGGTCGGGCCGGACCCCGAGACGAGGCCGCCGAGCGCTCCGCGGCCCTCGCCGAGCTCGAGGATGCGGGCGAGCCCGGGCTGCAGGTGCAGCGCCGGCGCCTGCAGGTCGTTGTGCATCGCGTCGGCGAGCATGGCGGCGTCGCCGGCGCGGAGGGCCTGCAGCACGTTGGGATCGATGGCGGGGGTCGCCGAGATCGGGCGGAAGTCGTGCAGGTGGCGCTCGCGGTGCCGGTCGAGCTCGCTGTAGACCTCGGGGGTCGACAGGCCCTCCTCCGAGAGGACCAGCACCCACTCGAAGCGGCCCTTGGCGAGCGCCGGGCTCAGCTCGTCGCCTCGGCCGACTCCGATCGCGGTGCCGCCGGTGAAGGAGAAGGGGACGTCGGCGCCGAGGCTCGCGGCGATGCCCAGCAGCTGCTCCCTCGTGCAGGCCGTGCCCCAGAGCGCGTCGCAGGCGAGCAGGGTCGCCGCCGCGTCGGCCGAGCCGCCGCCCATGCCGCCGGCGATGGGGACGTTCTTCTCGATCTCGAGATGCACGCCGCCGCGGTAGCCGGTCGCCCGGGCGAGCGCCCGAGCCGCCTTGATCGCGAGGTTGGAGCCGTCGACGGCCAGGCGGGAGGTGTCGATCGAGCCCGAGAAGGAGACCGAGAAGTCGGCCGCCTCCTCCGCGAACACGTCCTCGTAGAGGGAGAGCGACTGGAACGCGGTGGCCAGCTCGTGGTACCCGTCGTCGCGCACGGCGCCGACCTTGAGGAACACGTTGATCTTGCCGGGCGCCCGCGCGTGGACCCGGTTCGACGTCGCGCGGTGGGCCATGCATCCACGCTACAGGGTGGCGGAGGCGCCCTCGTCCGCACCCGGGGCGGGCTCCCCGTCGCCGTCCGCGTCGTCCCCGTCGGTCTCCGCCAGCGACCCGTCGGGCACCGCCGCGCCGCGCACGGGGACCCGCGCCGGATCGAGCTCGCGGCCCAGGCGGACGAAGGCGGCGACGTCCAGCTCCTCGCCGCGCGCGGTCTGCGGGACGCCGGCCCGCTCGAGCGCGACGATCGCCGCGGCGCTGTCGCCGAAGAGGGTCGCGAGCGACTGGCGGAGCATCTTCCTCCGCTGCGCGAACGCCGCGTCGACGACCGCGAAGACGGCGCGGCGCAGGGTCTCGTCGCCCGGCTCCTCGCCGCGGTCGAACGCGACGAGCACGCTGTCGACGTTCGGCACCGGCCAGAAGATCTGACGCGAGACCGCGCCGCCCGTCGTCCAGGAGCCGAACCACGCCGCCTTGACGCTCGGGCCGCCGTAGACCTTGGAGCCGGGACCGGCGGCGAGCCGGTGCCCGACCTCGGACTGCACCATCACCACTCCGGACCGGATGCTGGCGAAGTGCTCGAGGAAGTGCAGGAGCACCGGCACCGAGATGTTGTACGGGAGGTTGGCGACGAGCCGGACCGGATCCCCCGGCAGGTCGAGCACCTTCATCGCGTCGGCGTGCACGACCGCGAGATCGGCGCCCGGCGCCATCAGCTCGACGGTGCGCGGCAGCTGCTCGGCGAGGCGCCCGTCGATCTCGACGGCCACGACCTGCGCGCCCGCCTCGAGCAGGCCGAGGGTCAGCGATCCGAGGCCGGGGCCGATCTCGACGACGGTCTCCCCCGGGCGCACCCGAGCGAGCTTGACGATGCGGCGGACCGTGTTGGCGTCGTGCACGAAGTTCTGGCCGAGCTTCTTGGTCGGCGTGACGTCGAGGAGGTCCGCGAGGTCGCGGATCTCGGCCGGGCCCAGCAGGCGCGGGATCGCGGCGCCCGTCGGCTCGGCGGCGTGGCGGCCGCTCATGCGAGGGGTCCGACCGGCTCCGTCGGCTCGGAGCCGACCTCGCCGCCCCACTCGCCGTACACGGCCTCCGTGTTCGAGGCGATCGTCGCGGCCAGGTGGCCGACGTCGGTCTCGAGGGTCGCGGCCATCGAGCGCAGGGTGTGCGGGAGGAGGTAGGGCGCGTTCGGGCGGCCCCGGAAGGGCGACGGAGTGAGGTAGGGCGCGTCGGTCTCGACCAGGATGAGGTGCCGCGGGGTCGCGACGAGCGCCTCCCGCAGCGGCTCGGCGTTCTTGAACGTCACGGTGCCGGCGAAGGAGAGGTACCAGCCCTCGTCCGTGCACATCCGCGCCATCTCCGCGTCCCCGGAGAAGCAGTGGAAGACGGTGCGCTCGGGGGCGCCGACGCGGCGCAGGGTCTCGATGACCTCGCGGTGCGCGTCGCGGTCGTGGATCTGCAGCGCGAGGTCGTGCTCCTTCGCGATGCGGATGTGCTCCTCGAAGGAGCGGAACTGCGCGGCGCGGCCGCTCTCGCCGGTGCGGAAGAAGTCGAGCCCGGTCTCGCCGATGGCGCGCACCCGCGGCTGCTCCGCCAGCTCGGCGATCACGGCGAGGGCGGCGTCGAGCTCGCCGCGCTGCTCCAGCTCGGGCGCCTCGTTGGGGTGGATCGCGACGGCGGCCAGCATGCGCGGCTCGCTCGCCGCCTGCTCGGCCGACCAGCGGCTCGTCTCGACGTCCGTGCCGACCTGGACGACGCCGCGGACCCCGACGGTGGAGGCCCGGTCGAGCTGCTCGCGGTGGTCGAGCGGCTCGAGGCCGTCGGCGATCTCGAGGTGCGTGTGGTTGTCGTAGACGGGGACGACGAGCGCCTCGGGCAGCGGCGGGTACGTCAGGTCGCGGCCGGACGAGGCCTCGCGGGAGCGGACGTGCTGGCTGTCGGTCATGCGCTCCAGGCTACCGGGAGGGCTCGCGCGGACCGGAGTCCCGGGTGGACGAGGGCCGAGAGGCGGCCGCTGAGGCGCCCTGAGCGGATCTGGTCAGCACCCGATCGGATCGGGACAGCCCGCCTCCCGCGCCGCCGGGAGGCTGGAGCCATGACAGACACCGAGCTCCTCGCCCACTCCGCACCCGGCTCCCTCGCCGGGCGCCACGCCCTCGTCACCGGATCCTCGAGCGGGATCGGCGCAGCCATCGCCCGCCGGCTCGCCGGGGCCGGCGCTCACGTCCTCGTGCACGGACGCGACCCCGAGCGGGTCGGGTCCGTCGTCCGCGGCATCCGCGCCGACGGGGGCACCGCCTCCGCGCTCGTCGCCGACCTCGCGGGCACGCCGGAGGAGACCCGCGCCGTCGCCGAGCGGGCGCTGACCCTCCTCGACGGGCGGATCGACGTCCTCGTCAACAACGCCGGAGTGTTCCCGGTGGGGCCGACCGCCGACCTCAGCGACGCCGATGTCGAGTCCCTCCTCACCACGAACATCCGCGTGCCGCACCAGCTCGTCGCGGCGATCGCCCCGGCCATGGCCGAGCGCGGGAGCGGAGTGGTCGTCAACATCACCTCGTGGATGGGACGGGTGGGAACGCCGGGGACCGCGCTCTACCCCGCGACCAAGGCGGCGCTGGAGCACCTCACGCGGGCGTGGGCGGCTGAGTACGGCCCGAGCGGCGTGCGCGTGGTCGCCGTCGCGCCCGGCGCGACTCTCACGCCCGGCAACGAGCACGCCGCGGCGATCCTGGAGCAGATGACCGCGTCCGCCCCCGCCGGCCGGCCCGGACGTCCGGACGAGATCGCCCTGGCCGTGCGCTGGCTCGTCTCGGACGAGGCCTCGTACGTCCACGGCACGACGCTCGACGTCGACGGAGGCATCGTCGGCGCCCGCGTCTGACGCCGCGGCACGCGCCGCTCGGAGTCCCCGCGACAGCGCCCGCCGCTCAGTGGATCTGGACGAGCGGCCCGGGGTGGAGCGCGGCGTCGGCCGCGGGGGTCGTCTCGTAGGCGCGGCGGTAGTCGCGCCCGAAGTGCGACGCGCTCGCGTAGCCGACCGCGGCCGCGGCCTGCGCGGCGGTGTCGCCCCGGACCAGGAGCAGCCTCCTGGCCTCCCCGAGGCGGAGCCGCCGCAGGTAGCCCAGCGGCGACATCCCGGTCAGCTCGCGGAAGCGGCGGGTGAGTGTGGGCACGCTGGTGCCCGCCTCCGCGGCGAGCGCGCCGAGGGTCCATCCGCGCGACAGCGACGCGCTCATCGCCTCGACCGCGCGGGAGACGGCCTCCGAGCGGACGGTGCTGGACGCGGCCAGCAGCCGGGGCGCCTGGTCCGTCTGCAGCAGCCGTAGCACGAGCTCGCGCGTGATCGCGGGGGCGAGCACCGGGATGTCGGCGGGGGCGTCGAGCAGACGGAAGAGTCGGCGCAGCGAGTCGGCCATCTCCTCCGTGACCGTGCCGATCCGCGGGGCGGGAGCCCGCGGGGCCGTCCGGGGGGCGAGCGCCGCGATCTCGGCCACCACGAGCGGGTCGAGACGCCAGTTGGCCGACAGGAAGTCGCCGCGGTCGCCGGTCTCCACGACGGCCGCGACCACCGGCAGATCGACGGGGGTGATCAGGAAGCGGCCGGCGCCCCACCGCTCGTCGGAGTCGCCGACCACCGAGCGCTTCCGGCCGGCCAGCACCAGGCTGAGGGTCGGCGGGAACCGGGTGTAGACGAGCTCGGTCGGAGCGGTCACCCGGTGCAGGCGCAGGGCGAGCGCGGCGGCGCGCTCGGGGTGCCCGACGTGGCGCCGGGTGAGCTCGGCCGCCTGCCCGAGAGCGTCGAGGACCTCGCGCGTCATCTGCGCCCCCACGGAGCGGCGGGCCGTTCGCACCCGGCCCCTCGCGTTCGGAGCGCGGTCATCGTGCACTCTCCTGCGGATCCTCCGTCGGCGACTCAAGGCCGCGCGACTGCTCCGTCCACGGGTCGAGGCGCGGCCGTCAGGACGCGGGAGCCTCGATGCGCGGGAAGAGCGCGGCGAGCGTCCCGACGGTCGTGCCGACGGGGAGGACCCCCCACCGGCCCGCCTCGCGGATCGGCTGCGCGGTGAGGGCGCCGAGCGACTCCGTCACGCCGAGCGCCTCCCAGAGGGACGCCGTCGCGCGCGGCACGACCGGCGAGAGCAGCACGGCCAGGGCGCGGAGCCCCTCCGTCGCGGTGTAGAGCACCGTGCCGAGGCGCTCGCGCTCCTCGCGCTTGGCGAGTGCCCACGGCTCCTGCTCGGTGATGTAGCCGTTGAGCTCCTCGACGATGCTCCACACGGCGGTGATCGCATCGTGGATCGCGAGCGCGTCGATCGACCGGTCGGCCGACGCGGCGGCCTCGGCGACGATGCGCTGCACGCGCTCCTCCGCCTCGGTCGGCTCGCCCGGCGCAGGCACGACGCCGTCGTAGTAGCGGTGCAGCATCGCGACGACCCGCGAGGCGAGGTTGCCGAAGCCGTTCGCGAGCTCGGACTGGTAGCGCGCCGACAGGTCCTCCCACGAGAACGAGCCGTCCTGGCCGAAGGTGATGGCCCGGAGGAAGTAGTAGCGGAAGGCGTCGGAGCCGAAGGTGTCGGTGATCTGCTCGGGCGCGATGCCGGTGAGCTTCGACTTCGACATCTTCTCGCCGCCGACCAGCAGCCAGCCGTGGCCGAACACCTGCCGGGGGACCTCGAGGCCCGCGGCCATGAGCATGGCGGGCCAGATCACCGCGTGGAAGCGCAGGATGTCCTTGCCGACGATGTGGGTCGCGGGCCAGCGGCGCTCGAACTCCGCCTCGTCCTGGCCGTAGCCGACCGCGGTGATGTAGTTGAGCAGCGCGTCGAACCAGACGTAGACCACGTGCGAGTCGTCCCACGGGACCTTCACGCCCCAGTCGAAGCTGGAGCGGGAGATCGACAGGTCGGCCAGGCCCTGGCGGACGAAGCTCACGACCTCGTTGCGCGCCGACTCGGGCTGGACGAAGTCGGGACGCTCCTCGTAGAGCGCGAGCAGCCGCTCGGTGTACTCGCTCATCTTGAAGAAGTAGTTCTTCTCCTTCAGCAGCTCGACCGGCTTCGAGTGGATCTTGCAGACGTACTGGCCGGCGTAGTCGCCGGTGCCCTCCTCGAGGTCGGACAGCTGCTTGTACTCCTCGCAGCCCACGCAGTAGTAGCCCTCGTACTCGCCGGTGTAGATCGCGTCCTCGTCGTACAGCTTCTGCAGGAACTTCTGGACGTTGACCTCGTGCCGCGCGTCCGTGGTGCGGATGAAGTCGTCGTTGGCGATGTCGATGGTCTCGAGCAGCGGCTGCCAGGCGGTCCTCACGAGGCGGTCGGCCCACTCCTGGGGGGTCGTGCCGTTGGCGGTGGCGGTGCGGAGGATCTTCTGTCCGTGCTCGTCGGTGCCGGTCAGCAGCCAGGTGTCGTCGCCCGCCTGGCGGTGCCAGCGGGTGAGCACGTCGGCGGCGACCTCGGTGTACGCGTGCCCGATGTGCGGGACGTCGTTCACGTAGAAGATCGGGGTCGTGAGGTAGAAGGAGGCGCCGTCGGACATGGCGACCATCCTATTCACCGCGCGGCACCGCTCCCGGCGTGTGACGGACGCTGTGGACGACCGGCCGCGATCGCCGCCGGGGAGGGAGCCTCAGCCGCGGCGGGAGGCGAGCGCCGCCTCGTAGAGCGCGCGGCGGGAGAGCCCGGTGATCTCGGCGACCTCGGCCGACGCCTCCTTGAGCCGCGATCCGGCCTCGACGCGGGCCAGCACGTCGGCCAGCGCGTCCTCGAGCGACGCCTCCCGCGCGGGGGCTCCCTCGACGACCAGGCAGATCTCGCCGCGCAGGCCGTCGGCGGCCCACTCGGCCAGCTCGGCCGCCGTGCCGCGCCGGACCTCCTCGAACATCTTGGTGAGCTCGCGGCAGACGACGACGCGCCGCTCCGGGCCCATCGCCTCGACCAGGTCGGCGAGCGCGTCGCCGATCCGGTGCGGGGACTCGAAGAAGACCATGGTGCGCCGCTCGTCGACGAGCGCCCGGAAGGTCGAGACCCGCTCGCCGTGCCGGCGGGGCAGGAACCCCTCGAAGCTGAAGCGGTCCGTCGGGAGCCCGGACACGGCGAGCGCCATGAGCACCGCCGAGGGACCGGGCAGCGCGGTGACCGCGACTCCCGCCGCCACCGCCGCCTCGACCAGGTGGTAGCCCGGGTCCGAGACCGTGGGCATGCCAGCATCGCTCAGCACGAGCAGGTCCTCCTCGCGGGCCAGCTCCACCAGCTCGGCGGCGCGCTCGCGCTCGTTGTGGTCGTGCAGGGCGTAGAGGGCGGGCCGGTTCTCGACGCCCAGGGCGCGCATCAGCTGGATGGTCACGCGCGTGTCCTCGGCGGCGACGTGGCGGGCGGAGCCCAGCGCCTCCACGAGCCGGCGGGAGGCGTCGCCGAGGTTTCCGATGGGAGTGCCGGCGAGGATGATCATGCCGCCAGTCTCCCAGGCCGGGTCCGGGGCCTCCCGCCGCGGATCGCCGCCGTCCCGGGAGGAGGCGCCCCGTTAGCATGGCCGGGTGACGGACCGACCGCAGCGCGACTTCGACGACCTGCTCCTGGACGCGGCGGGATCGGCGCGCTCGGTCCCGGTGGAGCCCGCCGAGGCGTCCGCACCGCGGGAGCGCACCCCGCTCCCGGACGTGCCGCGCGGCTCCTGGTTCGACGACCTGCACGCCCGGCTCGTCGCCTCCCCCGCGCGCCGCCGGCTGTACGAGCTCGGACTGCCGCTGCTGGTGGTCGCCCTGGCCGCGGTGCTGCGGCTGTGGAACCTCGGCCACCCGCGCTCGCTCGTGTTCGACGAGACCTTCTACGTGAAGGACGCCTGGACCCTCTGGAACCTCGGGTTCGAGGGCGCCTGGCCCGAGAACCCGGACCCCGGCTTCGCGGCCGGCGACGTGGACACCTTCACGGGGGCGCCGTCCTTCGTGGTGCATCCGCCGCTGGGCAAGTGGATCATCGGGCTCGGGATGGGCGTGTTCGGCGCGGACGACAGCGTCGGCTGGCGCGTCGCGACCGCCGTCGTGGGGATCCTCGCCGTCGCGCTGGTGATCGTGATCGGCCGCCTCCTGTTCCGCTCCACCCTCCTCTCCTCCTTCGCGGGGCTGATGCTCGCGCTCGACGGCCACGCGATCGTGATGTCGCGGGTGTCGCTCCTGGACGGGATCCTGATGTTCGTCGCGCTCTGCGGGGTCGCGGCGGTGCTGCTGGACCGGCGCTGGGCCGACCTGCAGCTGGCGCGGAAGGTGGCGGCGGGAGCGCTGCCGAGCTGGGGGCCGGTCCTGTGGTGGCGGCCCTGGCTGCTCGCGGCCGGCGTGCTCTTCGGCCTGGCCGCGGGCGTGAAGTGGACGGGCGTCTACTTCCTCGCGGCGTACGGCGTGTACGCGGTGGTCGTCGACGCGCTGATGCGGCGCCGCGCGGGCGTGCCGTTCTGGGGCAGCGGCGCGATCCTCAAGCAGGGTCCGGTCACCTTCCTCCTGGTCGTGCCGATCGCCCTGATCGCCTACCTCGTCACCTGGACGGGCTGGCTGCGCACCTCCGGCGGATGGGCCCGGCAGTGGGCGTCGGAGGCCCCCGGCAACGCCTGGACCGGGGCTCTGGCGTGGGTGCCGGACTGGGCGCAGAGCCTCTGGCACTACCACGTGCAGATGTACGACTACTCGATCAACCTGCGGGCCTCGCACCCCTACGAGGCGAACCCGCTCACCTGGCTGCTCATGCTCCGACCGACCAGCATGTACTTCGTCGACCAGGCGACGGGCGTCGACGGCTGCACCGCCGCACGCTGCGACGAGGCGATCACCTCGGTCGCCAATCCGCTCATCTGGTACGCCGGGGTCCTGGCGCTGGTGTACCTCCTCTACCGGCTCGCGCGGTACCGGGAGTGGCGCGCCGGCTACGTGCTGATGGGGATCGTCGCGGGCTACCTGCCGTGGCTGCTCTACCTCGACCGCACGGTGTTCCAGTTCTACTGCGTCGTCTTCGAGCCCTACATGATGCTGGCACTGGCGCTGACGGCCGGGATCGTGATCGGGAGTCCGGGCGACGAGCGGAGGCGGCGCACCCGCGGCGTCCTCGTGGTGCTCGTCTTCGCGGTGGCGGCGGCCGCGCTGACGGCCTACTTCCTGCCGCTCTGGATCGGCGCGCAGACGTCCTTCCCCTTCTGGCAGGCCCACATGTGGCTGCCCTCGTGGGTATGATCCGGCGGCTGGGCCCGGGAGTCGCGGCCTGCGCCGTCGCGGCGGTGATCGCGGCCCTGCTGCACGCGACGGTGCCGGCAGTGCCGATGCTGACCGCGGCGGTCGCGCTCGGGATCCTCGTGGCGCAGCTGCCCGCGGCGCGCCCCCTGCTGAGCGGGGCGCTGGCGCCGGGCCTGAAGTTCTCGTCCCGCTCGCTGATGCGCGCCGGCATCGTCCTGCTCGGGCTGAAGCTCTCTCTGATCGACATCGCTGCGCTGGGCTGGGGCGCAATCCTGGTCGTCGTCGGGATCGTCCTGGCCACCTTCGGCCTGACCTGGGCGCTGGGCCGGGCGCTCCGGCTGCCCGGGCAGGAGCCGCTGCTGCTCGCGGCGGGCTTCTCGATCTGCGGGGCCTCGGCGATCGGCGCGATGGCCGGAGCGACCCGGGCGAAGGAGCAGGAGCAGGCGACGCCGGTCGCGCTGGTGACGCTCTGCGGCACGCTCGCGATCGCAGTGCTCCCCGCCCTGCAGCAGCCGCTCGGGCTCTCCGACGTGCAGTTCGGGCACTGGGTCGGCGCCTCGGTCCACGACGTGGGCCAGGTCGTGGCGACGGCCCAGGTGGCCGGAGCGTCGGCGCTGGCCGTGGCGGTCGTGGTGAAGCTCACCCGAGTGGTCATGCTGGCGCCGATGGTCGCGGTGGCGGCGGCGGTCACGAGGCGCCGAGGCGGGACCGGCGGGACGCGCCCGGCGATCGTGCCGCTGTTCGTGGTCGGGTTCCTCGCCGCGGTGCTGCTGCGCACGCTCCTCCCCCTGCCGGAGGGACTGCTCGCCGCCGCCGACACCGCGCAGACCTGGCTCCTCGCCGCGGCCCTCTTCGCGCTCGGCAGCGCCGTCCGGGTGCGCGCGCTCGTGACGACGGGGTGGCGTGCTCTCCTCGTCGCCCTGGTGTCGTGGGCGGCGATCGCGGCGATGGGACTGGCCGCGGTGCAGCTGGCGCTCTGATCGGCGCTCCGATCCGCTCGACCGCTCTGTCGCGCACGGTCGCTCTGCACTGCGGGACCGCTCTGTTACGCGATGCGTCGCTCCGGCGCGGCGGTGTCGGCGGCTCCCGCTAGCGTCGATCGCATGGCAGATCGTGAGTACGGCTTCAAGACGCGTGCGATCCACGCGGGCAACATCCCCGACGCGGTGACGGGCGCCCGCGCTCTGCCGATCTACCAGACCAGCGCCTTCGTCTTCGACGACACCTCCGACGCCGCGGCCCGCTTCGCGCTGCAGAAGTACGGCAACGTCTACTCGCGCCTGTCGAACCCCACGGTCGCCTCCTTCGAGGAGCGCGTCGCGAGCCTCGAGGGCGGCCTCGGCGCCGTCGCCACGGCCTCCGGGCTCTCGGCGCAGTTCATCACCTTCGCGGCGCTCGTCGGCGCGGGCGACCACGTGGTGTCCTCCGCCAACCTCTACGGCGGATCGATCACCCAGCTCGACGTCACGCTCCGCCGTTTCGGAGTGGACACCACCTTCGTCCGCTCGAGCGACCCGGCCGACTACGCGGCGGCGATCACCGAGAAGACCAAGGTGCTCTACGCCGAGACGATCGCGAACCCCTCCGGCGAGATCGCCGACATCGAGGGCCTCGCCGCGGTCGCGCACGCCGCCGGCATCCCGCTGATCATCGACTCCACGGTCGCCACGCCCTACCTCGTCCGCCCGATCGAGTGGGGCGCCGACATCGTCATCCACTCGGCCACCAAGTTCCTCGGCGGACACGGCACCACGCTCGGCGGCGTCGTCGTCGAGTCGGGGCGCTTCCACTACTCCCCCGAGAAGTTCCCGCTGCTGCACGACCCGGTCGCCTCCTACGGAGACCTGTCGTGGGACGGCAACTTCGGGGAGTACGGCTTCCTCACGCGCCTGCGCGCGGAGCAGCTGCGCGACATCGGGCCGGTCCTCGCTCCGCACTCCGCGTTCCTGCTCGCCCAGGGCGTCGAGACGCTGCCGTACCGGATCCAGGCGCACGTCGACAACGCACGCCGCGTCGCCGAGTGGCTCGACGCCGACCCCCGCATCGAGGCGGTCTACTGGGCCGGGCTGCCCGCGCACCCGCACCACGACCGCGCGCAGAAGTACCTGCCGAAGGGACCGGGCTCGGTCTTCAGCTTCGTGGTCAAGGGCGGCCGCGCCGTCGGCCAGACCTTCATCGAATCGGTCGACCTCGCCAGCCACCTCGCCAACATCGGCGACGCCAAGACGCTGGTGATCCACCCCGCCTCGACCACCCACGCCCAGCTCACCGAGGACCAGCTCCTCCACGCGGGCGTCCTCCCCGGACTCGTCCGCCTCTCCGTCGGCATCGAGGACGCGGACGACATCATCTACGATCTCGACCAGGCGCTCGCCCGCGCGGTCGAGGAGCACGGCACCCCCGACGCTCCGACCGAGCTCCCCGAGGACACGACCACCACCCTGCACACCCCGGCCGTGGAGGTCTGAGCATGAGCACCACCGACACCGCCGACACGGTCGTCCAGCTGTCCAACGGGCTGAGCTGCTCGGTCCCGGCGAACTCGCCGCTGGCGAAGATGCTGCGCTCGCAGCGCACCTGGGTGGGCCCCGACGCCCGCAGGCGACTCGACATCCTCCGCCGCGCGAAGACCGTGGCGATCGTCGGCGCCTCGCCGAACCCGGCCCGCTCCTCCTACTTCGTCGCCACCTACCTGCAGCAGTCGAGCGACTACGAGCTCTACTTCGTGAACCCGAACGCCACCGAGATCCTGGGGCAGCCGGTCTACCGCAGCCTCGCCGAGCTCCCGGTCGTGCCCGACATCGTGGACGTGTTCCGCAAGGCGAGCGACATCCCCGCCGTGATCGACGACGTCCTCGCCGTCGGCGCGCCCACGGTCTGGGTGCAGCTGGGGATCTGGAACCAGGAGGCGGCCGAGTACGGCGAGTCGAAGGGCCTGACCGTCGTGATGGACCGCTGCATCAAGGTCGAGCACGCCCGCTTCCACGGCGGCCTGCACCTGCTCGGCTTCGACACCGGCCAGATCTCGGCGCGCAAGACGCTGCGCTGATCCGCCGCCGACCCTCGTCGACGCCGGATCTCCGTGGCTCTTCGTCGCGGGCGCGGCTCGGGCGGCGCACTCCGCCGGCCCCGGCGTAGTCTCAGTGGATGAGCGCCTACGTCTCCGTCCTCGACCTGTTCAGCGTGGGGATCGGCCCGTCCAGCTCGCACACCGTCGGACCGATGCGCGCCGCCCTCGCCCTCGCCGAGCGGATCCGCGACGCCGGGCTCCTCGGCCGCGTGAGCCGGGTGGGCTGCACCCTCTACGGCTCGCTCGGCTCCACCGGGATCGGCCACGGCACCCCCGACGCGGTGGTCGCCGGTCTCGCCGGCCTGGACCCCGAGACGTGCGACCCGGCGCTGGTGCGCGGGGCATGGGAGCGCCTCGACGCGGGGGGGACGATCCTCCTGGCCGGCGAGCAGCGCCTCGCGATGACGCGCGACGACGTCGTCTTCGAGCCGCGCACGAGGCTGCCGGAGCACCCGAACGCCCTCACCTTCAGCGTCTGGGTCGGAGACGACCCGCTGCCGGTGTGGGAGGAGACCTACTACTCGATCGGCGGCGGCTTCATCCGGCGCGCGGGCGAGCGTGCCGAGCTGGCTGCGCTGGCCCCGCACCCCTACCCCTTCGTCTCCGGGCTCGACCTGCTGGCGACCTGCGATCGGACCCGCTCCGGCATCGCCGAGATCGCCGCCGCGAACGAGCGCGCTCTGCACCCCGGGGTCGACATCGACGCCCGCCTCGACGCGATCTGGGACGCCATGGCCGCCTGCGTCGAGCACGGCCTGGCGACCGACGGCGTGCTGCCGGGCGGCCTGGGCGTCCGCCGCCGGGCCTCGGTGCTCCGCGAGCGGCTCGAGGCCTTCGAGGAGGATCCGCTCGACCGCGCCCGCGCGACCTCGGTGGAGTGGCTCCACGCCTTCGCCCTCGCGGTGAACGAGGAGAACGCCGCAGGCGGGCGCGTCGTGACGGCTCCGACGAACGGAGCGGCGGGCATCATCCCCGCCGTCGGGCACTACTACCTCCGCTTCGTCCCGGGCGCCGACCGCGCGGGGCTGCGCCGCTTCCTCCTCACCGCCACCGCGATCGGCTCGCTCTGCAAGACGAACGCCTCGATCTCCGGTGCGGAGGCGGGCTGCCAGGGCGAGGTCGGCTCGGCCTGCGCGATGGCCGCCGGAGCGCTCTGCGCGGTGCTCGGCGGCAGTCCGCGCCAGGTCGAGAACGCGGCCGAGATCGCGATGGAGCACCACCTCGGACTGACCTGCGACCCGGTCGGCGGGCTCGTGCAGATCCCCTGCATCGAGCGGAACGCGATCGCCTCCTCCACCGCGGTGAGCGCAGCCCGCCTCGCGCTGCACGGCGACGGCGACCACCGCGTCTCGCTCGACGCGGTCATCGAGACGATGCGCCAGACCGGCATCGATATGTCGTCGAAGTACAAGGAGACGAGCGAGGGCGGCCTCGCGGTCAACGTCATCGAGTGCTGAGCGCCCGGTGGCGTCCGTGACCGTGCGTGACGCACGGGGGCGCACATGTCGGCGGTCGCGCCTAGCGTGGGGCGGGTGAGCACCTCCTCCGTCCCGTACCTCGCCCGGCCGATCGTCTCGACCCAGTGGCTCGCCGACCAGCTAGGCCGCGAGCACCTCGTCGTCGTCGACGCCAGCGTGCTGCTCGTGCCCGGCTTCGACGGGCGGCCCGGCTACCTGAGCGGCGACGAGCAGTACCTCCTCGAGGGGCATGTCCCCGGCGCCGTGTTCGGCGACCTGCTCGAGCAGCTGTCCGATCCGGCGGCTCCCCTGCCCTTCACCCGGCTCGACCCGGAGCGCTTCGCCGCCGCGACGGCCGCGCTCGGCATCGACGACGACTCGGTGGTCGTCGTGTACGACTCCGCGGTCGGCCAGTGGGCCTCGCGCCTGTGGTGGCTGCTGCGCTCGGCCGGGCACGACGCCGTCGCGGTGCTCGACGGCGGGCTCCCGGCCTGGCGGCGGGAGGAGCGCCCGATCGAGACGGGGCACGTCGAGCCCGCCGTGGGCGGAGGGATCAGCGTGCGCGAGGAGCGGCCGCTCTGGATCGACAAGGCCGGCGTCGAGAGCGTCGTGCGCGGCGAGGCTCCCGGGGCGCTGGTCTGCGCGGTTCCGCCGAAGGAGTTCACCGGGGAGGAGGGGCGCCGACCCCGCCTCGGACACCTGCCGGGCTCGCGGAGCGTCCCCGCCGGGCGGCTCGTCGACCGGGCCGACAACACGCTCCTGCCGCCGGAGCGGCTGCGGTCGCTGTTCGGAGACGCTCTCCAGGCCGAGCGGATCGTCCTCTACTGCGGCGGCGGGATCGCCGCGACGGCCGATGCGCTCGCACTGGCGGTGCTCGGAGTCCACACGGCGGTCGTCTACGACGGCTCGCTCAACGAGTGGGCCGCCGACCCCGAGGCGCCGCTGGTGGTCACGGCCGCGTGAGCAGCTCCTCCGGGAGGCGGGTCGTCGGCAGGGCGCAGACGAAGGCCTCGCAGGAGTAGGCGGTCGGCAGCCCCTCCCGCGAGATCCGCCCCTCGAACAGCTCGAAGCCCGCGTCCGCCCAGTCCCGGGCGCCCTCGTCGGACACGCCGACCAGCACGCCGATCCCGGCGGACCGTGCGCCCTGCACCGCCTCCGCCGCTCCGGCGCCCACGACGACCAGCTGCCGCACCGGGCGAGCCAGCCGCGAAGCGAGCCCGAGCACGGCGCCGAAGCCCATCGGCCGGCGGACCGCGCCCGGAGCGATCGAGGCGACGACCGCCTCGGCCGCCTCCCGGTAGCGCTGCGATCCGGTGAGCAGGTACAGCTCGTGCGCCGCGTCCGCCGTCGCCGACAGGCCGGAGGGGTAGGCGCCCTCGGAGGGATCGGCCGCGAGCAGGAGTCCCCGCGCGGTCAGCGCCGGGTCTCCTCCCCCGGGCAGCGCGAACGGCAGCGGGCCGTCGGCCGCGTCGAGCGCGCCGTCGATCAGGGTGCGCGCCGCGACCGCGTAGCGCGGACGGCCCTCCGCCACGGCGAGCTCGAGGAGCCCGCCGGCCAGCATCCCGAGGTCCTCCAGCGCCGGGCGGGCCGCGGAGACGGCACCGTCGAGGGAGGCGCGCACCGCGACGCGGCCGTCGACGAGGTGCCGCTGCAGCACCGCGTCCGCCGCGCGCCGGGCGGCGTCGAGCCACTCCTCCCGTCCGAGCACGCGTCCGGCGCGGGCGAGCGCGCGGATCGCCAGGCCGTTCCAGCCGGTGACGACCTTCTCGTCGAGAGCGGGAGGCGCGAGGCGGGACCGGTCCTCGGCGAGGTAGTAGCCGCCCTCCGAGCGCTGACCGTCGACGATGCTCTCCGAGTCCTGCGCCGACGCGAAGCCGCCGCCCGGCCGCTCGAGAGTGGTCAGGAGGAACGCGGCGACCCCCTCCGCGATTCCGGTCAGCTCCTCCACCCGGGCGCCGTCGTGCCCGAGCAGGACGGCCGCGACGTCCAGCAGCTGCGCGTTGTCGTACAGCATCCGCTCGTAGTGCGGATCGCTCCAGTCGGCCTGCGTCGCGTAGCGGAAGAAGCCCCCGTCGCGGTCGCGGAGCGGGGACGCGGCCAGCGCGAGCAGCGTGCGCTCGGCGAGCGCCGCTCCCGAGGGCCGCGAGGCCAGGAACCCGAGCACGGGGGCCACCGGGAACTTCGGGGCGCCGCCGAAGCCGCCGTGCACCCGGTCCTCCTCGTCCGCGAGTGCGCGGACGGCGCCGTCGAGCTCGGCGTCGCCGGGCAGCGCGGAATCGGCGGGCAGCGCCGCGGTCGCCTCGCGCAGAGCCGCGGCCAGGCCGCCCGCCGTCGCCTGCACCTCGTCGCGCCGCAGCCGCCACGCCTCCGAGACCGCGTCGAGGACGTCGGAGAAGGCGGGCACGCCGCCGACGGCGCGCGGCGGGAAGTAGGTGCCGGCGAAGAAGGTCTCGCCGGCGGGGGTGGCGAAGGCCGTCAGCGGCCAGCCGAGCTGCCGGGTGAACGCGCTCGCGGCCGTCAGGTAGGCCGTGTCGACGTCCGGATGCTCCTCGCGGTCGACCTTCACCGCGACGAAGTCCGCGTTCAGCCGAGCGGCGAGCACCGGATCCGAGAACGACTCCCGCGCCATCACGTGGCACCAGTGGCAGGTGGAGTAGCCGATCGACACCATCACCGGGACGTCGCGGCGCACCGCCTCGGCGAACGCCTCCTCGCCCCAGGGGAACCAGTCGACCGGATTGTCCGCGTGCGAGCGGAGGTAGGGGCTGACACTGGAGCGCAGACGATCGGCCATGCGCTCCACGCTAGACGCGGGCGGAGCCTGCGGTCAGGGGGTTGCCGCGGGACGGAGGGTCAGGAGGTCCGCGGGGCGCCGACGTCCGCGGATCTCCCCCGCCGCCCGGCCGCCCGGCCGCTCAGCGCTCGAAGAACCAGCCCGACGGCCGCTCCGTGCCGCGCACGACCGTGCCGCTTCCGCCGCTCCCGCCGCGACGGCCCACCGCCAGGTAGGCGAGGCTGCCGATGAACGGCGCGATCACGATGAACGCCACCCAGGAGACCTTCGCGACCTTCGAGAGCCTCGGGTTCGACAGCACGCCCCGGATCGCGAAGAGCAGCAGCACGATGTTCAGCACGACCAGCAGGGACTGCGGATTCATCGGGGTGCTCCACGGGATCGTGCGCCGCGGTCGACCGGCGCCGGAGCGCCCGACCGGGCAGGGTGGCCCGCGATGTTTCACGAGACAGGGCATTGTCGCACGCGGCGTAGGATGGAGGGCTCATGTCAGACGTGCTCAGCATCCGCTACCCGCCCGAACTCCCCGTGTCGGCGCGGCGCGACGACATCGCCGCCGCGATCCGCGACCACCAGGTGGTCATCGTCGCCGGCGCGACCGGATCGGGCAAGACGACCCAGCTGCCGAAGATCTGCCTGGAGCTCGGCCGCGAGAGCATCGCGCACACGCAGCCCCGACGCATCGCCGCGCGCACCATCGCCGAGCGCATCGCGGAGGAGCTCGACGACGAGGTCGGCGGGCTGGTCGGCTACCAGGTCCGGTTCACCGACAAGGCGTCCGCCTCGACGCGGATCAAGCTGATGACCGACGGCATCCTGCTCAACGAGATGAACCACGACCGGATGCTCAGCCGGTACGACACGATCATCATCGACGAGGCGCACGAGCGCAGCCTCAACATCGACTTCCTCCTGGGCTACCTGCACCGCCTGCTGCCGCAGCGCCCCGACCTGAAGGTGATCATCACCTCGGCGACGATCGACCCGCAGAGCTTCGCGGCCCACTTCGCCGACGCCGCCGGCGAGCCCGCGCCGATCATCGAGGTCTCCGGCCGCACCTACCCGGTCGAGATCCGCTACCGCCCGCTGGTCGCCGAGGAGCCGGAGGAGGACGACGACACCGACGTCCCCGACGCGACGAGCGGCAGCCGCGACCTGATGACCGGCATCGCCGACGCCCTGGCCGAGCTGGCGCGCGAGGATCCGGGCGACGTCCTGGTGTTCCTCTCGGGCGAGAACGAGATCCGCGACGCCGAGGACGCCATCCGGGGCCGGAATCTGCCGGGCACCGAGGTGCTCCCCCTCTACGGGCGCCTGTCGGCGGCCGATCAGCACCGCGTCTTCGAGAAGGGGCGCACCCCCGGCGTCCGCCGCCGCGTCGTGCTCGCGACCAACGTGGCGGAGACGAGCCTCACCGTCCCCGGGATCCGCTACGTGATCGACGGCGGCACGGCCCGCATCTCGCGCTACAGCGCGCGCTCGAAGGTGCAGCGGCTGCCGATCGAGGCGGTGTCGCAGGCCTCCGCGAACCAGCGCTCCGGCCGCTCGGGCCGCACCAGCGCGGGCATCGCGATCCGCCTCTACTCCGAGGAGGACTACCTCCGCCGCCCCGAGTACACCGATCCCGAGATCCTGCGCACGGGCCTGGCCGCGGTCATCCTGCAGATGATCTCGCTCGGACTGGGCGACATCGCCTCGTTCCCGTTCCTCACTCCGCCCGACTCCCGCGGCATCAAGGACGGCCTCGACCTGCTCACGGAGCTCGGCGCCCTCCGCGTCCCCGGCTCACCCTCCGCCGCCTCCGCCGCGCCGCGAGACGCCGCACCGGTGCGCGGCACGCCGCCGAGCGCGCACTCGAGCGGCGTCCCGCGCAAGGGGGCGGAGGCCGCGCCGCAGCTCACGCGCATCGGGCGCGACCTCGCGCGGCTCCCCATCGATCCGCGCTTCGGCCGGATGGTGATCGAGTCGCGCCGCCACGGCGTCAGCCGCGAGGTGATGGCGATCGTCGCGGGCCTCACGATCCAGGACGTCCGCGAGCGCCCTCTCGAGCGCCGCGCGCAGGCCGACCAGCAGCACGCGCGCTTCGTCGATCCCACCAGCGACTTCCTCACCCTGCTGAACCTCTGGAACTACGTGGAGGAGAAGCAGGAGGAGCTCTCCTCGAGCGCCTTCCGGCGCCTGTGCAAGGCCGAGTACCTCAACTACCTGCGCGTGCGCGAGTGGCAGGACGTGTTCCGCCAGCTGCGCCAGCTCGCGCGCCCCCTCAAGCTCGAGCTGGGCGAGCCGAAGGTCGACCCCGACGGGATCCACCGGAGCCTCCTGGCCGGCCTGCTCTCGCACCTGGGCATCAAGGACACCACCTCGCAGCAGGCGCAGCGCGCGGCGAAGAGCCGCGAGCGCCAGAACGTGCAGTACATCGGCGCCCGCAACGCGAAGTTCTCGATCTTCCCCGGCAGCGCCCTGGCCAAGAAGCTCCCCGACGCGGTGATGAGCGCCGAGCTGGTCGAGACCAGCCGCCTCTTCGCCCGCTCGAACGCCGCGATCGATCCGGCCTGGGCCGAGGCGATCGCGGGCGACCTCGTCAAGCGGCAGTTCAGCGAGCCGCACTGGGAGAAGGCGCAGGGCGCGGCCGTCGCCTACGAGAAGGTCACGCTCTACGGCGTGCCGATCATCGCCCGCCGCCGCGTCCAGTTCTCGCGGATCGACGCCTCGTACGCCCGCGAGCTGTTCATCCGGCACGCCCTCGTCGAGGGCGAGTGGGAGTCGCGCCACGCCTTCGACCGCAAGAACCGCGCCCTGCGGGCCGAGCTCGAGCGGCTGGAGGAGCGCACGCGCCGCCGCGACCTGCTCGTCGACGACGAGGCCGTGTTCGACTTCTACGACCGCCGACTCCCCCGCGACATCACCTCGGTGCGCTCGTTCGACTCCTGGTGGCGGACGACCCAGCACGACGAGCCCGACCTGCTGACGATGACGCAGGAGACGCTCCTCCCCGAGGACGCGGAGCAGATCGACGAGACCGCGTTCCCCACGCAGTGGCGCCAGGCCGACCAGCGCTTCCGCCTCTCGTACCGGTTCGAGCCGGGGACGGAGGAGGACGGAGTGACGGTGCACGTGCCGCTCGCCCTCCTGCCCCGCGTGACGCCCCTCGGCTTCGACTGGCTGGTGCCGGGGCTCCGGGCCGAGCTGGTCACCGCGATGATCAAGGCGCTGCCCAAGCACCTGCGCCGGAACGTGGTGCCCGCGAACGACTGGGCGCGCAAGCTCACCGCGTCCCTGCCGCACGACGTGCCGAACCCGCCGACGGAGTCGTTCGCGGCGACCCTGGCCGGAGCGATCCGCCGCGAGGCCGGCGTGGTGGTGCAGCCCGAGGACTTCGACCTCGAGCGCATCCCCTCGCACCTGCGGGTCACCTTCGCCGTCGCCGACGAGCGGGGGCGCACGGTCGCCGCAGGCAAGGAGTTCGCCCCGCTGGCCGAGCGCCTGCGCGGTCGGGTCCGCGACGAGGTCGCCCGCGTGGTCGAGGCCCGGGTCCCCGACGCGCTCGAGCGCCGAGGCCTGAGGACCTGGGACATGCCGGAGCTGCCCCGCGTCACCGACACCCGGCAGGGCGGGAACACCATCCGCGCCTACCCCGCCCTGATCGACGACGGCGACTCGGTCTCGATCCGCCTGCTCGCCACGGCCGAGGACCAGGCGCGCGAGCACCCGCGAGGCGTCCGCCGCCTCCTCCTGCTCGCGACGCCGAGCCCCGTCGCCTACGTGCAGCAGCACCTCACCTCGAACGAGAAGCTCGTGCTCGCGCAGAGCCCGTACCAGAACACGACCGCGCTCTTCACCGACTGCCTGCTCGCCTGCGTCGACGCGGTCCTCTGGCGGATGAAGCCCGACGGGATGCTCTTCCTCCGCGCCGAGTTCGACGCCGTGCGCGACCGGGTCTCGGCGAGCGTCATGGACGCGATGTTCGAGACCGTGAAGACGGTCACGACGATCCTCACCACCGCCCGGGGCGTCGAGAAGGCGCTCAAGGCCTCGACGAGCATGGCGCTCCTGCCCGCCCTCACGGATGCGCGGGAGCAGCTCTCCGGCCTGGTCTACCCGGGCTTCGTCTCGGCGACCGGAGTGGAGCGGCTGCGGCACCTCCCGCGCTACCTCGGCGGGATCACCGAGCGCTTCGGAAAGATCGCCGAGAACGTCGGGCGCGACCGCGTCTGGCTGAACGAGGTGCAGGCGGCCCAGGAGCTCTACCGCTCGGCAGGCGGCGTCGTGCCGCTGCCCGCGCACGCCCCGGAGCGGATCGCGCGCGCCCGCTGGATGATCGAGGAGCTGCGGGTGAGCTTCTTCGCGCAGTCGCTCGGCACCGCCGAGAGCGTGTCGCTGCAGCGGATCCGCAAGGTGCTGGCCGGCTGACGCGCCCCTCCGCCGAGGGAACCGCGACCCGTCGAGGGACCCTCGGGCAGCGGTCTCCCTCGACGAACCGCAGTCCCCTCCGGAGCGCTAGTGTCGTCCGGTGGGCAGCTACACCGATCTCCTGAAGACCCCCGGGGTGGGGCGCATCATCCTCGCGCAGCTGACCGCGCGCTTCCCGTTCGGGATGCTCTCGCTGGCGTTCCTCCTGCACGTGGAGCGGGTGCACCACTCCTACGCCGCCGCCGGCCTGGTGCTCGGCTCGATGTCGATCGGGCAGGCCATCGCCGGGCCGCTGACCAGCCGCCTGATGGGGCGGCTCGGGATGCGCCGCGTGCTGACGATCACCCTCGTGGTCTGCGCGGGCGCGATCATCGCGATGGCCGTGCTCCCGCTCGAGGTGTGGCAGTTCGTCGTGATCGGGTTCGTCGCCGGCCTGAGCATGCCGCCGGTGCAGCCGGCCGTGCGGACCATCTACCCCAAGATGGTCACCAGCTCGCAGCTGACCCCGCTCTTCTCGCTCGACGCCTCCGCGCAGGAGATCATCTGGGTGCTCGGCCCGGTGCTGGCGACGCTCGTGTCGATCCAGGTGTCGACGGTCGCGGGCATCCTGACCGCCGCCGCGTTCCTGATCGGCGGCGGGATCTGGTTCATCGCCTCGCCCGAGGTGGGCCGCGTCCGCATCCCGCGCTCGAAGCGCCGCCTCGGCGTGGTGCTCACGAAGCCCCCGGTGCTGCTGGCCACGGTCGTCGGCTTCCTCCTGATCGGCGCCTGCTCGGCGGTCGAGGCGGGCGTCGTCGCGGTGTTCGGCGAGGGCGGAGTCGAGTCGGGCGTCGTGCTCGCCGTGTTCGCGGCGGGCTCCCTGGTCGGCGGCCTCGCCCTCGGCCACATCCCGATCAGCCGGTGGGCGACCGCGCGGCGGATGCTGATCGTCACGGTCGGCATGGGTCTGGCGGCGGTCTCGACAGACTTCTGGTGGCTGTGCGTCACGCTGTTCCTCGCCGGCATCGGCATCGCCCCCGCTCTCGCGGCTCTGTTCGCAATCACCGCCTCGAGCGTGCGCTTCTCGGACACGGCGGAGGCCTACGGCTGGGTCGGCACCGGTCAGCTGATCGGCGCAGCGCTGGGCTCCGCGATCGCCGGCGTGCAGATCGACCAGGCCGGGCCGACCGCCGCCATCGTCGTCGCCGCCGCCTTCGCCCTGGTCGGCTTCCTGGTGCCCCTGCTCGGCCGCCGGTACCACCCGGATCTCCGCGGGCGCGACGCCAGCCCGCTCCCCGACACCGAGCCGGTCACCCTGCCCTCCTAGGCCGCCACCCCGGTTGTCCGGCGCCTGTCGGGCACCCTAGGGTGAAGGCCTACGACGGCGAGGGGGCGGCATGGGACTGCGGGAGGACGCGGAGGAGCTGGTGCGCGAGCACCGGCGCGCCGCCGCCCGGACCGACCTCCTCGACCCCTGGTCCGATCCGGAGACCCCGGAGTGGTGCACCGAGCTCGCCGCCGCGCTCTGGCAGGGGTCCTTCCGCCCGAGTCCCGTCTACTTCCGCCGCGAGGAGTCCTCGCACGCCTGGCGCGGCCCGCACTCGACCCGCCTGCACCACCTCGGCTACGGGTGGCAGCTCACCGCGCACCGCGAGCAGCACGGGGTCGTCGCCTCCGAGACGGCGGTGGTCCTCGAGACGGGCTCCCTCTGGCGCGGACTCGGCATCGGCCGGCGCCCCGTGCGCGCGCTCCGAGGCCGGCTCGGCGTCGAGGGCCTGCAGGCGGGCCACGACGTGCACTTCGCCGTGCGCGGCATCGACGAGCGCAGCGACGCGGAGCGCGCCGAGCGGCGCCTTCTCTTCGGGGTGGCCGGTCTCGCGGCGCTGATCGAGGACGACGTGCACGTGGGACCGCACGGCGAGCTCGACTGGAGCGTCTGAGGCGCATGCCAGCATGGGAGGCATGAGCGTCCCCCTGATCCCCCTCAACGACGGCCGCGCGATCCCCCAGCTCGGGCTCGGCGTCTACAAGATCGGCGACGAGGAGGCGGCCCGCACGGTCGCCGTCGCCCTGGAGGCCGGCTACCGGCACGTCGACACCGCCACCCTCTACGGCAACGAGCGCGGAGTCGGCGAGGGGATCCGCGCGAGCGGCCTCCCCCGCGAGCAGGTCTTCGTGACGACCAAGGTGTGGAACGACGACCACGGCTTCGACGAGACGCTCGCCGCCTTCGACCGGAGCCTCGAGCTGCTCGGCACCGACTACGTCGACCTCTACCTCGTGCACTGGCCGATTCCCTCGCGCGACCGCTACGTCGACACCTACCGTGCCCTCGAGCGCCTGCAGAGCGAGGGGCGGGCCCGCTCGATCGGCGTCTCGAACTTCGCCGAGGAGCACGTGCAGCGCCTGCTCGACGAGACGGGAGTGGTGCCGGCGATCAACCAGGTCGAGCTGCACCCGCGGCTGCCCCAGGAGGAGCTGCGCGCCTTCGACGCCGCCCACGGGATCGTCACCGAGGCGTGGTCGCCGCTGGCCCGCGGGCGCCTCCTCGACGAGCCGGCCCTGGCCCGCGTCGCCGCGAAGCACGGCGTCTCGCCGGCGCAGGCGGTGCTGCGCTGGCATGTGCAGCTCGGCGTCGTCGTGATCCCGAAGTCGGTGACGCCGGAGCGGATCCGCGAGAACCTGGACGTCTTCGGCTTCGCCCTGGACGACGAGGACCTCGCCGCGATCGCCGGGCTCGCGACAGGTGAGCGCACCGGCCGCGACCCGCGCTTCGACTGAGGCTCCGGCGATGACGGCGGGCAGGGTCCTGCTCCTGCACGGCCTGGGCGGCTCGGGCCGCACCTGGTGGCGGCTGAGCCGCGAGCTGACCGCGGCGGGCTGGAGCGTCTCCGCTCCCGACCTGCGCGGACACGGCGACGGGCCGCGCGGCGGCTCCGCCCGCCACGACGCCTACGCCGACGACGCCCTCGCGCGGGGACGGTTCGACCTCGTCGTCGGGCACTCGCTCGGCGGAGTGGTCGCGGTGCGCGCCGCCGCCCGCGAGTCCGGCTGGGCGGGGCGCCTGGCGCTGCTGGACCCGGTGCTCCGGCTCGCCCCGGAGCAGCGGGCCGCCGTCCGCGCGGGCGAGCTCGCCGGTCTCGCGGTCTCGGCCGAGGAGCTCGCTGTCGCGCAGCCGCTCTGGGACGAGCGGGACCGGGCCGAGAAGCTCGCCGCGGTGCGGGCCGCCGATCCGGCCGCGGTCGCCGCGACGATCGACGACAACGACCCGTGGGACCTGCTGGCGGACCTGCCGGGCCTCCGCCCGCCGGTCCTCGTGCTGGCCGGCGACCCGCAGGTCGAGACGCTGCTCCCTCCCTCCCTCGCCGCCCTGGTGCTGCGCGCGAATCCGCGCATCCGGTACGCGGTCGTGGCGGGCGCAGGTCACAGCCCCCACCGCGACCGTCCGGAGGAGACGCTCGCGATGCTCCGCGAGTGGGCCGAGAGCCCGGCGACGGCCTGACCGACCCGCCGGCCCGGTCCGTGTTTCGTCCGGATGAAATCTGGCAGGGGGGACTGGGCCGCACCGTTTCCTGTGAATACCCTCGCAGAGGACGCGATCCCCTCCCAGTCTTCGGGAGGTGCGCGTCGGGGCCGCCGACGCGGCGGCCCGTTCTCGAGGAGAGGGAGCCCCAGTGGCGCGAACCACCACGAACACCCCGAGCGGCCGCCGACGCCGCTCGCTGATCGGCTCGAGCACGATGATCGGAGCGGGCGCCCTCGTCGCCGGCTTCGCCTTCGCGCCGACGGCGAGCGCCGTCGAGCCGGTCGACTTCGCCGACACCGTCACGGTCGACGGCATCATGACCCACCTGGAGGCGCTCCAGGCGATCGCGGACGCCAACGGCGGCACCCGCGCGATCGGCACTCCGGGCTACGAGCTGAGCGGCGCGTACGTCGAGGAGGTCCTCGCGGACGCCGGCTACACGACGCAGCGCCAGGACTTCACCACCGCGACGCAGACGATCGACGCGTTCACGCTGACCACCGGGACCGGCGCCGTCGGCACCCCGATGGAGTTCACTCCGTCGACGCCCGAGGGCGGCGTGACAGGCGAGCTCATCGCCCCCGTCGATCCGCTCGGCTGCACCACGGACGCCTGGACCGGCCGCGACGCCACCGGGAAGGTCGCGCTCGTCAGCCGCGGCTCCTGCAGCTTCCTCGAGAAGTCGGTCGCCGCCGGTGCCGCCGGCGCCGCCGCGATCATCATCTACGACAACGCGCCGAGCGACGCCCTCAACGGGACGTTCGGCGGACAGGACGAGGCCGCCGTCCCCGGCGTCGGCGTCACGCAGGCCGAGGGTCAGGCGCTGCTGGCGTCGCTCCCCGCGAGCGTCTCGGTCCTCATCGACCAGACGACGACCGAGGTGGAGACCTTCAACATCGTCACGGAGACCCCGGGCGGCGACCACGACAACGTGGTCATGCTCGGCGCGCACCTCGACAGCGTGCCCGCCGGCCCCGGCATCAACGACAACGGCTCCGGATCCGCGACGCTGCTCGAGACGGCCGTGCAGCTGGCCGCCGCGGGCGACACGACCAACGCGGTCCGCTTCGCCTGGTGGGGCGCCGAGGAGGTGGGCCTGGTCGGCTCCTACACCTACGTCGACTCCCTGACGGAGGAGGACGCCTCGAAGATCGCGACCTACATGAACTTCGACATGGTCGCCTCGCCGAACTACGTGATCTCCGTCTACGACGCGGACCAGTCCACCTACGAGGCCCCCGTGGACGTGCCCGCCGGCTCGATCGCGACCGAGAAGGCGTTCACCGACTACTTCGACTCGATCGACCAGCCCTGGATCGACACCGCGTTCGACGGACGCAGCGACTACGACGGCTTCATCTCGGTCGGCATCCCGTCCTCGGGCGTCTTCACCGGCGCCGACGACGTCAAGACGGAGGAGGAGGTCGCGCTGTTCGGCGGCACCGCCGGCATCACGCACGACCCGAACTACCACTCCGCCGCCGATGACATCGACAACATCAACCAGGAGGCGCTCGGCATCACGTCGAAGGCCATCGCCTTCGTGACCGCTTCGTTCGCCGCGGACACCTCCGCGATCGACGCCGAGAAGGACCCGACCACGCCGACCCCGACGCCGGAGCCCACCGTGGCCCCGACCGCCGAGCCGACCGTCGCTCCGACCGCGCAGCCGACCGTCGCCCCGACGACCGCGCCCACCACCGCGCCGACGGCCGCTCCCACCCCGAGCAGCACGCCGACCGCCGTGGCGCCGCACCCCGGCGGCCGCCCGCCCCTGGCCTCGACGGGAGCCGACGTCGGCCTGCCGCTGGGCCTCGGCGGACTGCTGATCGCCGGCGGCGTCGGCGGGCTCCTGCTCGCCGCGCTGCGCCGCCGGAGCGCCGAGCGCGGCTAGCCGCCACCGCCTCGGAGCCGTCCGGCCGTCGCTCCGCGACGACCGGGCGGCTCCGTCGTTCCGCCCTGAGGGGACCCCGGACCGTCGAGCTGCGGCGGGTCCCTTCGACGGTCGGGGGCTCCCTCACGTCCGACAGGGCTTCCGGCGGCCGGGGGACACGGTGTTCACTGGGCGCATGCGAGCCATCTGGAAGGGCGCGATCACCTTCGGCCTGGTCAACGTGCCGGTGAAGATCTACAGCGCGACCGAGGACCACGACATCCCGCTGCACCAGGTCCACGACAAGGACGGCGGACGGATCCGGTATCAGCGCAAGTGCGAGATCTGCGGCGAGGTCGTCACCTTCGACCACATCGACAAGGCCTACGACGACGGCGAGCGCACCGTGATCCTGTCCAAGGACGAGCTCAAGGCGCTGCCGGAGGAGCGCGACCGCGAGATCGACGTCGTGCAGTTCGTGCCCAGCGAGCAGGTCGACCCGATCATGTTCGACCGCGCCTACATCCTGGAGCCCGACTCCTCCTCCCCCAAGGCCTACGTCCTGCTGCGCCGCACCCTCGAGGAGACCGACCGCACCGCCATCGTCGAGTTCGCGCTCCGGCAGAAGACCCGGCTCGCGGCGCTGCGGGTGCGCGGCAAGCTGCTGATGCTGCAGACCCTGCTCTGGGCGGACGAGGTACGGGAGGTCGAGTTCCCGTCGCTGGAGGGCAGCACCCGGATCGCGGCGCGCGAGCTCGAGATGTCGGCGCACCTGGTCGACTCCTACTCCGAGGACTTCGACGCCGCGAAGTTCCACGACGCGTACCAGGAGGAGCTGCGCACGCTGATCGACGCCAAGATCGAGCAGGGCGACGCCCTCGACACCGCCGCGACCTTCGGCGAGGCGCCGGAGGAGGAGGGCGGCGGCGAGGTGCTCGACCTGATGGAGGCGCTCAAGCGCTCGGTCGAGCGCAGCCGCGGGGCGAAAGGTGCGCCGGCGGAGGAGGCTCCCGCCGAGAAGAAGGCGGCGACGACGCCTGCCCCGAAGAAGGCGGCGAAGGCTCCGGCGACGACCGCCGCGAAGAAGAAGCCCGCGGCGAAGAGAGCCGACCCGGAGAAGGGCGCCGACGCGCCTGCGAAGAAGCGGACCCCGAAGAAGACCGCGGCGGCGGAGAAGGCGGCGTCCTAGCCCCGCCGGATGCGGAGGGTCGGGGTCGGACGGAGCCTCAGGCCCGCTCGGCCGCCCGGTCGGGCTCGTCGGCCGCGTCCAGCTCGTCCACGTCGTCGAGGTCGACCGCGACCGAGCTGACCAGCGCGAGCAGCGCCTCCGCGTAGGCGTTCTCGGCCGCCGCGTCCTCGAAGGTCCGCGCCCGGCCGCCGAGCTCGACCTCGACGGCGAACCGCGTCTCCGGCTCGGCGAGGCGACGAAGGGAGCGGAAGGTCCCGCGGAGGAGCTCGCGCAGCTGGTCCTCCCGCGGCAGCCAGAGCGAGTCCTCCAGGGAGACGGAGTCGAGCGCCCATTCCGTGGTGCCGTTGAAGCCGAGGACGGTCCCGCTCGGGTACTCGTGCGCCTCGATGGTCATGTCGCTGACGGTGAAGACGTCGCCGTCGAAGCCCTCCCGCTCGATGCGGAAGCGGTCACCGGTGCGGGGCGTCCAGCGCACGCCCGCCGTGCGCAGGGCACGGGCCAGCTCGAAGGAGATCATCCGACGAGTGTGGCCCGCGAAGCCGCGAACGCGCCGCGAGCGGCACCCGCGCGCCCCGATGTCGGTGGATGAGTTTACGTTCATGAAACGTCCGGTTCACAGGCCGGGCACCCGCACTGCATAGCGTGACCATGCGTGCCCCTTCCGGGGGTGCGCCGGCCGCGCCGCGCGGCGACGACGCTGCGACCGCTCTTCCGAGCGGCGATCGAGAGGACCACCATGCCCGACTCTCCCACCCCGCCCGACCGCCGCCGGAGGCGCGGGCTCGGCCTGGCGGCCCTGACCGGACTGGCCCTGGCGGCCGCTCCGCTGGTCGCGACCTCCGCCGCGGCCGCGCCCTCGGGCGACGAGCTCGTCATCAGCGAGGTCTTCGCCCGCGGAGGCTCCGCCGGCGCCGCGTTCAGCAACCGCTACGTGGAGCTCTACAACCCCACCGCCGCCGAGATCGCCCTCGGCGGCCTCTCGATCCAGTACCGCTCGGCGACCGGCACCGCGAACCCCACCACGACCGTGCCGCTCACCGGCTCGGTGCCCGCGG
>NZ_PSWH01000024.1:0-54979 GCF_002932105.1 Rathayibacter sp. AY1C1
GCCCGACGCCGCCGATCCCCTCACCGGCGAGGACCCGGTCCGCACGCCGCCCCTGTTCCACGACCTCGACGGAGTGGACGTCGACGTCGACATCACCCCTCCGGCGCAGCCCGGCTCCCTCTCGCTCTCCGTCGCCGCCGACGCCGTCGACCTCGCCGAGTCGGGCTCCACCGCCCTCCAGCGCCGGTTCACAGGCGGGCTCCCCACGGTCACCGTCACCGACTCGCGCGTCGGCGCGCAGAACGACTGGTACGTCCTCGCCTCGGCGAGCGCCCTCACCGGCCCGAGCGCCTCGATCGGAGCCGACCACCTCGGCTGGACCCCGCGCCTGATCACCGGCACCGGCGCCGTCGCGGGCGATCCGGTCGCCTCCTCCCTCGAGGGCGGCGCGGGCCTGCAGGACGCGCTGCTGCTCGGAGCCGCCGGCGGGGCCGGCACCTGGAGCGCCGACGCCGAGCTGCGGCTGCTGGCCGAGCCGGACGTCGAGGCCGGCTCCTACCGCTCGACGATCACGCTGTCGCTGTTCGCCTAGGCGCGGACCAGCGCAACGGCCGGGGACCGCGCCCCGCGGTCACTCCTGAGCGACCGCGACCGCCACGACGAGCGCGGAGTGGACCGTCGGCTCAGAGACGGCGAAGTAGCGGCTCGAGCCCTCGATCCAGGCCTCGGTCGCGCCCTCCCTGGTGCGGAAGCGGACGGGCTCGTCGCTCGACGTCCCGCGCCCGTCGGCCTTCGCGACCGCCTGCGAGCGCAGATCGGCGAGCACCTGCTCCGCCGTCGTCGCCCCGGACGCCACGCGGTCGCGGACGCTGCGGGCGCGCACCGCGTCGATCCCGATGTCGCGTCCGGTCGCCAGCGCCGCGACCACCGCGCCGTCGCAGTGCGCGATGCTGATCCGCATCCGCTCCAGCGCCGGGTGCTCGCCGCGGAGCACCGGGCGGCCGTGCGGTCCGGAGCAGCGCTCGCAGCGCGCGTCCACGGCGACCTCGAGGGGATCGATCCCGAGCGTCTCAGCAGCCAGCTCGCGCACGAGGACCCGGCCGAGGAGGAAGCCGTCCCGGACCTCGCGTCGACTCGTCGCCTCGTAGCGCAGGCGCTCGGCGAGGGTGAGCAGGCGCAGCATCCGGTGGCGGGCGGAGTCGAGGACCTCGGGCCGCGCCCAGCGCAGCTGCACGTCGTCGGTGGCGAGGAGGGGGAGTCCGGTCATGCCCCGGACGCTACGCACGCCAGGCGACATCGGCGTGACGGGAGGGTGGCCGGAGGGAGACGGGCCGCTGTTGACTGGGAGGCGTGCAGACCTTCCTCCCCTACCCCGACTTCCACCGCAGCGTCCGCGCCCTCGACGGCAAGCGGCTCGGCAAGCAGCGCGTCGAGACGCTGCAGGTCATGCGGGCGCTGACCGTCCCGGGGTACGGCTGGCAGAACCACCCCGTCACGCGGATGTGGCGGGGCTACCGACCGGCGCTGATGACCTACCAGCGCGAGACCTGCGCGGAGTGGACGGAGCGCGGCTTCGCCGACACGTGCCTCGTGAAGACCGAGGAGGCCCTCGCCGCCACCCCGGAGGATCTCGCCGCCTACCTGACCGGCGACTACGCGCTCCCGCCGTGGTTCGGCGACGAGCGGCTGCACCTCTCGCACCGCTCGAAGCTCGTGGCCAAGGACGAGGACCACTACGGCCCGCTGTTCCCCGGCACGCCGCCGGGGCTCGACTACCTCTGGCCCGTCGGCGCCTGAGCTCAGGCCGCGGGCGGGCGGAGGAACGGGATCGCGATGCGCGGACGGAACACCTCGCGCTGGTTCGCCTTCACCAGTCCGCAGATGATCAGCACGAAGTGCACCAGCCAGAGCACGGCGAACAGCGTGATCGGGATGCCGATCGGATAGAAGTCCTTCGCGAGCGGGGTGTCGGAGGCGGCGAAGAGCAGCACGACGTGCGCGCCGAGCGTCACGACCCCGATCAGGATCACCGTCAGGCCCCAGTTCGCCGCGTTCCGCGCGTTCTCGGCGGCGAGCCCGCCCTTCCTCCGGGCGGAGGGGTACACGGACGCCATGACGATGCCGCCCACGATCAGGCTGAGGAACGGGATCCCGATGAACGCGAGGAAGCCGAGAGCGTACGAGAGGGCGCCCGTGGGCGGTGCGGGGACGGCCTGCGGGGGCGCGACCGGAGCGGCCTCCGGGGTCGTCGCGTCGGCCGGTCCGGGGTCGGAGGAGGGGCTCGCCATGCCGACAGCCTAGGGAACACCGTCCCCCGGGTCGCGGTCAGGGTCTTTTCAGGCCTCTGGCCGGGCCTTCGTCTTCGGGGGCTCTCGGGTTAGTCTGTCGAGGTTGACCTGCCGCACGGAGCGTGCAGGGCGTCGGCCGCGGTCGTCGCAGCATCCGGGGGGATTCGCGAAGGAGAAGGTTTGGCGTCCGACAGAAGGACCACCGGTGGTGTGGTCAAGGCGATCGTGGGCTTCCTGGGCATGAGCGTCGTGGCCGGAGTCCTCGTGACCGCCACCGTCACCCCGGCCGTGGCGCTCGCCGGAGTCGCCGCGAACCAGTCGATCGGCGTCTTCGACGGCCTGCCCGACTACCTCGAGGTCGACAAGCTCTCCGAGAAGAGCAACATCTACGCGACCGGCTCCGACGGCCCGCAGCTGCTCGCCTCCTTCTACGTCGAGAACCGCGTCGAGGTGCCGCTCGACCGCATCGCCCAGGCCGCCAAGGACGCCGCCGTCTCGGGTGAGGACCCCCGCTTCTACGACCACGGCGGAGTCGACCTCCCCGGCACGCTCCGCGCCGTCGCGCAGACCTACGTGCTCGGCAACGACGTGCAGGGCGGATCCTCGATCACCCAGCAGTACGTGAAGAACGTCCTCGTCGAGAAGGCCGTCCGCAACATCTCGGACGACGCCGAGCGCGCGGCCGCGATCGACGAGGCCACCCGGACCTCCCCCGAGCGCAAGCTCCGCGAGATGAAGCTCGCCATCGGGCTCGAGAAGCAGTACACGAAGGACCAGATCCTCCAGGGCTACCTCAACATCGCGTTCTTCGGAGGCACCACCTACGGCCTCGAGACCGCCGCGAACTACTACTACGCGACCTCGGCAGCGGACCTCTCGATCGCCCAGGCCGCGAGCCTCATCGCGATCGTCAACAACCCGGCCGTCCTGCGGATCGACCAGCCCGACAACCCGGACAACGGCGCCGCGAACGGCTACGCCCGCAACAAGGACCGCCGCGACTACATCATCGGCAAGATGCTCGAGGAGGGAAAGATCTCGCAGGAGGACCACGACGCCGCCGTCGCCGCTCCGATCGAGCCCCGCATCACCCAGCCCAGCACCGGCTGCTCGACCGCGGGAAACGCGGGCTTCTTCTGCGACTACGTCACCAACGTCCTGAAGAACAACGAGATCTTCGGCGCCGACGAGGACACCCGCTGGACCAACTTCCGCCGCGGCGGCCTCGACGTCTACACGACGCTCGACGTCGGCCTGCAGGACGCGGCCGTCGCCGCCGTCGACGCGCAGGTCCCGCAGACCTGGAACTTCGACGTCGGAGCCGTCTCCGTCAGCGTCGAGGTCGGATCCGGGCGCGTGCTCGCGATGACGCAGAACAAGAAGTACTCGCAGGATCCGGACGTCCTCACGACCGACCCGTCCTACAGCGCCGTGAACTACAGCACCGATCGGGCCAACGGCGGATCCTCCGGGATCCAGCCGGGCTCGACCTACAAGCTCTTCACCCTGGTGGAGTGGCTGAAGGAGGGCCACAGCATCAACGAGTCGGTCGACGGGACGCGCAAGTCCACCTGGGGCACCTTCACGGACTCCTGCGTCTCCGGCGGCACCGACACGAGCAACGAGACGAGCGCGAAGAACGACGAGGGCGGAACCGGCGAGGTCGGCACCCCGGTGTCCTTCACGAAGACCTCCCTCAACACCGGCTTCGTCGGCATGGCCCGTGAGCTCGACCTGTGCGGCATCCGCGACACCGCGGTCGACATGGGCGTGAAGCAGGGCAGCGGCGAGGAGCTCGAGCACAACCCGTCGTCGGTGCTCGGCACGAACTACGTCTCGCCCCTCTCGATGGCCGGCGCCTTCGCCACCATCGCCTCCGGCGGCACGACCTGCGACCCCGTCGCGATCGACCGCATCACCGACTCCGCCGGAGCCGACCAGCCGGTGCCCCCGGCGAACTGCCGCCAGTCGATCGACCGCAACGTCGCCGCCACCGCGGCCGTCGCGCTGCAGGCGACCTTCACCGGCGGCGGGACGGCCGTGGCCTCCCGCACCGGCGACGGCGTTCCGCTGATCGGCAAGACCGGCACCACCGACGACGCGAAGGCCACCTGGATGACCGGAGCGAGCACCCGCGTCGCGACCGCCGTCGGCGTGTTCAACGTGAAGGGCGACGCGAACCTGCGCCTCGGCCGCTACTCCTTCGACTCCGGATCGGCCGCCACCGCGCGCCACCGCATCTGGCCGGTCGTCATGCGCGCCGCCGACGCGACGTACGGCGGGACGGAGTTCCCGGAGGCCGACGGCTCGCTGCAGGTCGTCCCGAAGGTCGACATCCCGGATGTCGTCGGGCTCTCCTCCGCCGACGCCGAGGCCAAGCTCGAGGCGGCCGGCTTCGGCGTCGTGCAGGGCGGCACGGAGGCGAGCGACGCCGCGGTCGGGACGGTCACCCGCGCCGACCCGTCGGGCTCGGCCCCGCGCGGCACCGCGATCACCGTGTTCACCAGCTCCGGCAACCAGAAGACCGTGCCGAACGTGACGGGCCAGGACCTGGAGGCCGCGAAGAACGCCTTCGGCGCCGCCGGCTTCACGAAGATCACGCTCGCCTGCGCCGAGGACCCGAAGGCGCCCGACGCCGGCCAGGTCACCGGGCAGGAGCCGGCCGGCGGCTCCCCCGTCGCTCCGGACGCCACGCTGAAGGTGACGATCACCGCGAAGAAGTGCCCCTGACCGGCGCCTGACGGCTCGCGAGAACGCGTCCGGCCCGCGAGGATCCTCGGATCCCGCGGGCCGGACGCGTTCCTGTCGGACGACGGCGTCGGAGCCGGGGCTACTGCCCTCGCCCCCGGATCGCGCCGACGATCGCGACGGTCGCGAAGTAGACGATGAGGGCCAGCACGCCGAACGAGGCGAGCGCCCCGCTGGCCTCGGCCCAGGGCCGTCGCTCGTCCGTCATGGTGCCGGGCATGACGATGTCGAGGGCGAACATGCCCACCGCCAGGGCGAAGCAGACGAGGCTCAGCACGAGCAGCGCCCGGACCGCCTTGCCCACGGGGTCGTAGTAGCGCGGGTTCGACATCGTGCCTCCGGTTCTCGTGCTCTCGTGTCTATCCCGCCCGGACCGCTGTGGCAAGCCGTGGGGACGCGAAGACCCCCGCCCCTCCCCCTCCGCGGGCGCCGCTCTCGACGACGGGCGGTGCCGTCGTCACGAGCGGTGCCTCGCGGGAGGAGGAGGGACGGGGGTCGGAGCGGGACCGGCTACGCGGCCAGCGGGAGGGCGGCGGCCGAGGTCACCAGCAGCTCGCCGCCGACGGCGTCGACGCGGACCGCGCCTCCGTCGGAGACCTCGCCGCTGACGAACAGGTCGGCGATCCGGTCGTCGATGGAGCGCTGGACGAGCCGACGCAGGGGCCGGGCACCGTACTGCGGCTCGTAGCCGTTCTCGGCGAGCCAGTCGACGGCCGCCTCCGTCACCTCGAGCGTCACCTCGCGGGGAGCGAGGCGGGAGCGCGTGGTGTCGAGGACGATGCCGACGATCTCCCGCAGCTGCTCGCGGCCGAGGCGGCGGAACAGGACGATCTCGTCGATCCGGTTGAGGAACTCGGGGCGCATCGCCTCGCGGAGCCGGCCCATGACGCGATCCCGCAGGTCCTTCTCCGAGGCGAAGCCCTCGGCCGACGCATCGCTCTGAGCGACGAAGCCGAGCGCACCCGACCGCGAGGCCAGGAACTCCGAGCCGAGGTTCGAGGTCATGATGATCACCGTGTTGCGGAAGTCGACCGTCCGCCCCTGGCCGTCGGTCAGACGCCCGTCGTCGAGCACCTGCAGCAGCAGGTTGAACACGTCGGGGTGCGCCTTCTCGATCTCGTCGAAGAGGACCACCGAGTACGGGTTCCGGCGCACGCGCTCGGTCAGCTGACCGGCCTCGTCGTAGCCGACGTACCCGGGAGGGGCGCCGACCAGCCGCGAGACCGTGTGACGCTCGCCGAACTCGCTCATGTCGAAGCGGATGACCGACTGCTCATCGGCGAAGAGGGAGCCCGCGAGGGTGCGCGCCAGCTCCGTCTTGCCGACACCGGTCGGACCGAGGAAGAGGAACGAGCCGACCGGGCGCGAGGAGTCGCCGAGGCCTGTGCGGCTGCGGCGGACGGCCCGGGCGACCGCGGTGACCGCGTCGTCCTGGCCGATGACCCGCTGGTGCAGCTCGGTCTCGAGGTGGGCGAGGCGCTCGCGCTCCCCCTCCGTGAGCCGCGACACCGGGATGCCGGTGGCGCGGGCGATGACGGCCGCGATCTCGGTCTCGCTGACGACAGCCTCCGCGGGAGCGCTGCCGGTGGCGGCGTCGAGCTCCTCCTGCACGGCGCTGATCTCGTCGCGGACGCGAGACGCCTCCTCGTAGCGCTCGGCCGAGACGGCCGCGTTCTTGTCGGCCTCCAGGGTCGCCAGACGCTCGAGCAGAGCTCCGGTGTCGACGCCGGCTCCGAGGCGGAGGCGGAGGCGCGCGCCGGCCTGGTCGATCAGGTCGATCGCCTTGTCGGGCAGCACGCGGTCGGTGAGGTACCGGGCCGAGAGCTCGACGGAGGCGCGGAGTGCCTCGTCCGTGAAGCGCACGCGGTGGTGCTCCTCGTAGGCGGGGCGCAGGCCGTGCAGGATGGCGACCGCGTCCTTGATGCCGGGCTCGCCGACGCGGACCGGCTGGAAGCGCCGCTCCAGTGCCGGGTCCTTCTCGATGGTGCGGTACTCCTTGAGCGTGGTGGCGCCGACGAGGTGCAGCTCGCCCCGGGCCAGACGCGGCTTGAGGATGTTGCCCGCGTCCATGCCGCCCTCGCCGCCGCCGCCCGCACCGACCACGGTGTGGACCTCGTCGATGAAGACGATCAGCTCGCCGGAGTGCGCCGCGATCTCGTCCATGGTGCCGGTGAGGCGCTCCTCGAAGTCGCCGCGGTAGCGGGTGCCGGCCAGCATGCCGGGGAGGTCGAGCGAGATCACGCGCTTGCCGCGCAGCTGCTCGGGGACCTCCTCCGCCACGATCGCGCGGGCGAGGCCCTCGACGATCGCGGTCTTGCCGACGCCAGCCTCGCCGACGAGCACCGGGTTGTTCTTGGTGCGGCGGCTGAGGATCTCGACGGTCTGCTCGATCTCGTCGGCGCGCCCGATGACCGGGTCGAGCCGGCCCTCGCGGGCGAGAGCGGTGAGGTCGGTGCCGAACTTGTCGAGCATCGGAGTGTCGGAGGCGGGCTGTCCCGCCTCCTGCTGCTGCGGGGCCTCGGTCTCGCGCATGCCCTGGGTGAGGGCCTCGGCGGTGACGCCGGCGCGGGCGAGGACCTGCCCGGCGGGGGCGTCCTGGCCGAGCACGAGCGCGAAGAAGAGGTGCTCGGGCTCGATGTAGGTCGAGCCGCTGGAGCGGGCGACCTGGTAGGCGTGGAACAGCGCGCGCTGCGCGCTGGGGGTGATGGTGGCCGCGTTCTGCGAGGCGTGGGCCTCGTCGGCCTGCGGGAGGCGCGCCTCCGCGGCGGTGGCGATGGCGGCGGGGTCGACGCCGATGCGGCGCACGGCCTGTGAGACGGTCTCGTCGTCGATGAGCACGCGGAGCACGTGCAGGGCGTCGAGCTCGGTCTGGCCGCGCTCGAGGGCGAAGCGTCCTGCGGACTGCAGGATGTCGCGGGTACGGGCGGTGAGGAATCGGCTGAGGTCGATCGACCGCGCCGCGCGGGCGCGCTCACCGTCGAGGTAGCGGGCGAGGAAGTCGTCGAACGAGCTCGCTCCGGCCTCGCTGTAGTTGTCGGGCACCTGTCCTCCTGAGGAAGTTGAGTCGGTTACGCTCAAGTTCAACGCAGGGGTGCCGTTCCTATTCCCGCCCCTCCCCCGCGAGATGCCGCTTCGGTCGACGGCACACCGCGGCGGGCGTTCCGACCGGCGTCTCGCGGGGACGGGAAGAGGCACGGACTCCGGGGAGTCCGTGCCTCTCTGCGCCGACGCGCATTTCCTCCGGGGTGGGAGCTCTAGGGGACGAGGTAGCCCGCCGCGCGGAACAGCTCGTACCACTCCGGCCGCGTGAGCGGCAGATCGGAGCCGAGGGCCGCATCGCGCACGCGCTGCTCGTTCGTCGTGCCGAGCACGACCTGCATGCCCGCCGGGTGGCGGGTGATCCAGGCGGTGGCCACGGCGATCGCCGGGACCCCGTACGTCGCTGCGAGCCGGTCGATGACGGCGTTCAGCTCGGGGTAGGCCGGGTTGTCGAGGAAGACGCCGGTGAAGAACCCCGCCTGGAAGGGCGACCAGGCCTGGACGGTGATGTCGTTCAGGCGGCAGTAGTCGAGGATGCCGGCGTCGCGCATGACGGACTGGTCCTCGCCGACCATGTTGGAGGCGACGCCCTGCGCGATCAGCGGCGCATGGGTGATCGAGAGCTGCAGCTGGTTCGCCACGATCGGCTGGTTCAGCGACTTCTTCAGCAGCTCGATCTGGTACGGTGTCTGGTTCGAGACGCCGAAGTGCTTCACCTTGCCCGACGCGTGCAGCTCGTCGAATGCGCGGGCCACCTCATCGGGCTCGACGAGCGCGTCGGGCCGGTGCAGGAGCAGCACGTCGACGTAGTCGGTGCGCAGCGCCTCCAGCGAGCCCTCGACCGAGGCGATCAGGTGCTCGTACGAGAAGTCGAAGTAGGGGCCGTCCGGGACGATGCCCGCTTTGGTCTGCAGGACGACCTGCTCGCGCTCCGACGGGGTCAGCGCCATCGCCTCGGCGAAGCGCTCCTCGCAGCGGTGCAGCTCGCCACCGTACACGTCGGCGTGGTCGAAGAAGTCGATGCCGGAGTCGCGGGCGGCGCCGACGAGGCCGCGGATCGCCTCGTCGCTCATCTCGGGGATGCGCATGAGGCCGAGGACGACGTTCGGGGAGTCGACACCGGAGGTGCCGAGGGGGACGTGCTTCACAGGGAGTGCTCCTTCGCTGGATACCTCGTCCACGGTAGGCGCCCCGCCTGGGCGCCGTCCAACAGGGGGTGCTGGTGCGATTCATCCGGCGGAGTGGTGAATCGGCGGAGGGCGTCGAGGATGCCGGACGAACGTGGTGCCGCGACCCCGATTCCGCGGCAGGGAGGGAGTCCTTCGTCGTTCGTCCTGAGTTCTGAACGGCTTGTCCGCACATCGCGACGGTGGAAGGCTGCCGCCATGACGATCGAGGTGCGCGCAGCCACCGCCTTCGACGACCTGGCGACGATGGTCGGCCCGAAGCGCCCCGACGCGAGCGTGTGCTGGTGCCTGAGCTACCGGCTCCGCTCCTCCGTCGAGAACCGGGCTCTCGCCGGTCCCGCTCGCGGCGCCCGGGTGCGGGAGCTCGTCGCGGAGGATCCTCCGCCCGGCGTCCTCGCGTACGACGGCGAGGAGGTGGTCGGCTGGGCGGCGGTGCACCCCCGGGCCGACACGAGCTCCTCGACGAACCGGCGCATCCCGCACGTGGACGCCCTCGACGTGTGGAGCGTGTGGTGCCTGCGCGTGCGGCCCGGCTTCCGCGGGCGCGGGATCTCGCATCCGCTGCTCGAGGGCGCCGTCGAGTTCGCCCGAGCCCACGGGGCACCGGCGATCGAGGGCTACCCGGTCGACAACGCCGGTGCGGAGGTCGACCGGACGATGGCGTACGTCGGCACGCGCTCGCTGTTCGAGCGCGCCGGCTTCGAGAAGGCCGCGGACACGACCTCGGTGCTCGACGGCTTCCCCCGGGTGCTGATGCGCCTGGCCCTCTGAGGCGCGCACGACGGCCGCTCCGGCCCCGCTCCGCGAGACACCGACGTGCCGCGCGAGGCGCCGCCGACAGGACGGCGCCTCGGCGACAGGGCGGCGCCTCGCCGGGTGCGGTGACCCGGCGCCCGCCCGCCGCCCGGAGATGAGGAACGGCCCCTCACCCGCGAGGGGAGGGGCCGTTCGCCGTGGAGGCCGGGACGTGGTGTCGACGCCTAGAAGTCCCAGTCCTCGTCCTCGGTGTTCACGGCCTTGCCGATCACGTAGGAGGAGCCGGAGCCCGAGAAGAAGTCGTGGTTCTCGTCCGCGTTGGGCGAGAGGGCCGACAGGATCGCGGGGTTCACATCGGTGACCTGCTTGGGGAACATCGGCTCGTAGCCGAGGTTCATCAGCGCCTTGTTGGCGTTGTAGTGCAGGAACTTCTTGACGTCCTCGGTCAGGCCGAGCTGGTCGTAGAGGTCCTGCGTGTACTGCGCCTCGTTGTCGTAGAGCTCGTAGAGCAGCGAGAACGTGTAGTCCTTGATCTCGTCGCGCTTGGCCTGGTCGACCCGCTCGAGTCCCTTCTGGAACTTGTAGCCGATGTAGTAGCCGTGCACGGCCTCGTCGCGGATGATCAGGCGCACGAGGTCGGCCGTGTTGGTGAGCTTGGCACGCGAGGACCAGTACATCGGCAGGTAGAAGCCCGAGTAGAAGAGGAAGGACTCCAGCAGCGTGGAGGCGACCTTCCGCTTCAGCGGGTCGTCGCCGCGGTAGTAGTCCATCACGATGGACGCCTTCTTCTGCAGGTTCGGGTTCTCCATCGACCAGCGGAAGGCCTCGTCGATGTCCTGGGTGTTCGACAGGGTCGAGAACACCGAGGAGTACGACTTGGCGTGGACCGACTCCATGAACGCGATGTTCGTGTAGACGGCCTCCTCGTGAGGCGTGATCGCGTCCGGGATGAGCGAGACGGCGCCGACGGTGCCCTGCACGGTGTCGAGCAGGGTGAGCCCGGTGAACACGCGCATGGTGAGCTGCTGCTCCTGGTGCGTGAGCGTGTTCCACGACTGGATGTCGTTCGACAGCGGGACCTTCTCGGGAAGCCAGAAGTTGCTCGTGAGGCGGTTCCACACCTCGACGTCCTTGTCGTCCTGGATCCGGTTCCAGTTGATCGCCTGGACGGAGTCGACGAGCTTGAGCTTCTCGGGGGGAGTCATGATTCCTTCTCGCTGCTGCGGATGGGTCGTGCGGAGGGGGGTGGGGCTGCGTGCTCTAGAGCATGCACGAGACGCACTGGTCGAGCTCGGTGCCCTCGAGCGCCAGCTGACGGATGCGGATGTAGTAGATCGTCTTGATGCCCTTGCGCCAGGCGTAGATCTGGGCGCGGTTGACGTCGCGGGTGGTCGCCGTGTCCTTGAAGAAGAGCGTGAGCGAGAGGCCCTGGTCGACGTGCTGCGTGGCCGCGGCGTAGGTGTCGATGATCTTCTCGTAGCCGATCTCGTACGCGTCCTGGTAGTACTCCAGGTTGTCGTTCGTCATGAACGGCGCCGGGTAGTAGACGCGGCCGAGCTTGCCCTCCTTGCGGATCTCGATCTTCGACGCGATCGGGTGGATCGAGGACGTCGAGTTGTTGATGTACGAGATCGAGCCGGTCGGCGGGACGGCCTGCAGGTTCTGGTTGTAGATGCCGTGCTCCATGACCGAGGCCTTGAGCGCACGCCAGTCCTCCTGGGTGGGGACCGCGATGCCCGAGTCGGCGAAGAGGCGGGAGACGCGCTCGGTGGCCGGCGTCCACTCCTTCTCCGTGTAGGTGTCGAAGAACTCACCCGAGGCGTACTTCGAGTCGGCGAAGCCCTCGAAGGTGGTGCCGCGCTCGATGGAGAGGTTGTTGGAGGCGCGCAGGGCGTGGAACAGCACCGAGTAGAAGTAGATGTTGGTGAAGTCGATGCCCTCCTCGGATCCGTAGTGGATCCGCTCGCGGGCGAGGTAGCCGTGCAGGTTCATCTGGCCGAGGCCGATGGCGTGCGACTTGTCGTTGCCGTCCTCGATCGAGCGGACCGAGGTGATGTGCGACTGGTCGGACACCGAGGTGAGGCCGCGGATAGCGGTCTCGATGGTGCGGCCGAAGTCGGGCGAGTCCATCGTCAGCGCGATGTTCAGCGAGCCGAGGTTGCAGGAGATGTCCTTGCCGATCTGCGCGTAGGAAAGGTCCTCGTTGTAGGTCGTCGGAGTGTTGACCTGGAGGATCTCGGAGCAGAGGTTGGACATGTTGATGCGGCCCTTGATCGGGTTCGCCTGGTTCACCGTGTCCTCGAACACGATGTAGGGGTAGCCCGACTCGAACTGGATCTCGGCGATGGTCTGGAAGAACTCGCGCGCCGAGATCTTGGTCTTCTTGATGCGCGGGTCGTCGACCATCTCGCGGTACTTCTCCGAGAGGGAGATGTCGCCGAAGGGGATGCCGTAGACGCGCTCGACGTCGTAGGGCGAGAAGAGGTACATGTCCTCGTTGTTCTTCGCGAGCTCGAACGTGATGTCGGGCACGACGACGCCGAGGGAGAGCGTCTTGATGCGGATCTTCTCGTCGGCGTTCTCGCGCTTGGTGTCGAGGAAGCGGAGGATGTCGGGGTGGTGCGCCGAGAGGTACACCGCTCCCGCGCCCTGGCGCGCGCCGAGCTGGTTGGCGTAGCTGAAGCTGTCCTCGAGGAGCTTCATCACGGGGATGATGCCCGAGGACTGGTTCTCGATCTGCTTGATCGGGGCGCCGGCCTCGCGGATGTTCGAGAGCGAGAGGGCGACGCCGCCGCCGCGCTTGGAGAGCTGGAGCGCGGAGTTGATGCCGCGGGCGATCGACTCCATGTTGTCCTCGATGCGGAGCAGGAAGCAGGAGACGAGCTCGCCGCGCTGTGCCTTGCCTGTGTTGAGGAAGGTCGGGGTCGCGGGCTGGAAGCGGCCGGCGACGATCTCCTCGACGAGGGCGGTCGCGAGCGTCTCGTCGCCCTGGGCGAGGCCGAGGGCGGTCATCACGACGCGGTCCTCGAAGCGCTCGAGGTAGCGCTTCCCGTCGAACGTCTTGAGCGTGTACGAGGTGTAGTACTTGAACGCGCCGAGGAAGGTCGCGAAGCGGAACTTCTTCGAGTACGCCAGGTCGTTGAGCTGCTGGATGAACTCGAACGAGTACTGGTCGAGCACGGCCTGCTCGTAGTACTCCTTCTCGACCAGGTAGTCGAGGCGCTCCTTGAGCGTGTGGAAGAACACCGTGTTCTGGTTGACGTGCTGCAGGAAGAACTCGCGAGCGGCCTCGCGGTCCTTGTCGAACTGGATCTCTCCGTTCGGGCCGTAGAGGTTCAGCATCGCGTTGAGCGAGTGGTAGTCCATCTGTGCGGCGTCGCGGGGAGCGTCGATCACTGCTGCGTCCAAAACGTGTCCAATCCTTCGTCGACGGCGCGGACGTCGTCGGGTGTTCCGAATACTTCGAATCGATAGAGGTGCGGCACCTCGCACTTGCGGGCGATGATGTCGCCGGCGAGGCAGTACGCCTCGCCGAAGTTCGTGTTGCCGGCGCCGATGACGCCGCGGATCAGGGAGCGGTTGCACGGATCGTTGAGGAACCGGATGACCTGCTTGGGGACCGCTCCTCCGCCGTTGCCGCCGCCGTAGGTGGGGAGGACGAGCACGTACGGCTCGTGGACGTGGAGCGTGTCGAGGGCGGCTCCGTCGCGACGGGCGTGGAGCGGGATGCGCTGCGCCGGCCGTCCGAGCTTCTCGATGAACCGGTGCGTGTTCCCCGAGCTGCTGGAGAAGTACACGAGCCCGCTCATCCTCCGGCCCCTCTCCCCGTCAGCTGCTGTTCTCGGTCCCGCCTCCGAGGCGGCTGCGCGGTGAGCCGCGAGGCGGAGGAGGAAGCCGCAGCGGCGCTACGGCGCCCGCCGACGACGTCGCGGATCGCCGTCCGTGCGCCTCAGAGGGTCGCGATCTTGTCGGGGCGGAAGCCGGACCAGTGGTCGTCGTCCGTGATGACGACCGGCGCCTGGAGGTAGCCGAGGGCTTTGACGGCCTCGAGGGCCTTCTCGTCCACGGAGAGGTCGAACACCTCGTAGTCGATGCCCTTGCTGTCGAGGGCGCGGTACGTCGCGGTGCACTGGACGCAGGAGGGCTTGGTGTAGACCGTCACAGCCATGGGTGTCGCCTTTCGGAGGGGGTGTCCCGGTGCAGCTCCCCGACCGGCGGCTCGCGATGCGGGCGGGGTCGGAGGGTGGTCCGGGTGAGTTCTGGGTGCCGGTGGGGCTCTCGCTCCGACCTGCTCAGCAATACTACATATAGGGGGCGGGCCGGTGTCAGCCCACTAGACGTAGTAGTTACAGCCGTGTAGTTATCCACCGGTTCCTCCCCCGTTCATCCACAGGCCGGAGCCCGTGGAACCGCGGAAGGACGCGGATCCGGACGAACCATCCACAGGTGTGGACAGAAGGATCCCGTTCACTGTGTACAACGCGCCACGGCGTGTCGGCATGCCCGACCGGTGGGGTCCGCGCGGCGGCTCGACCACAAGATGTGGTGGTCGGATCGCATCGCGGGGCATGCCCGGACGGTACGCCCGACCACCGACACCGCGAACGGTCAGAGGAGCTGCGCGGCCCACTCCCGGGCGACGGCGCGCAGGTGCGGGAGCGGGTCCGCGAGGGCCGCGGACGAGGAGCCCGCCGCCTCCGTCAGCGACACCGCCGCGGTGAAGCCGGGAGTCGGCGCCGCGATCGCCCCGGCGACGAGGAGCGTCCGCGCCCCGGCCGCCTCGGCGAGCGCGAGGACGTGCAAGGGGACCTTGCCGGCGGCGGACTGCGCGTCGAAGCGCCCCTCCCCCGTGATGACGACGTCCGCGCCCGCGAGGAGCGTCGGGAGCCCGATCGCCCGTCCGACGGCGCCGGCGCCGGAGGTCGGGCGCGCGCCCCAGGCGAGCAGCCCGAAGCCCGTCCCGCCCGCCGCCCCGGAGCCCGGCGCATCGGGATCCGCGTCCAGGTGCGCGGCGAGACGGCGGAGGCCGCTCTCGAGGAGGAGGACGTCCTCGGGGCCGGCCCCCTTCTGCGGACCGAAGACGCGGGCCGCCCCGGAGTCGCCGAGCAGCGGGGTCGCGACATCGCTGAGCACGACCGCGCCTCCGGGCGGCAGAGGACGCAGCGCGCGGAGGTCGGCGGCGGCGAGCGCGGGCAGCGCACCGCCTCCCTCGCCGAGGTCGCGGCCGGAGGCGGTGGAGAAGCGTGCGCCGAGCTCGCGGAGCGCTCCGACTCCGCCGTCGGTCGAGGCGCTGCCGCCGATCGCCAGCAGCAGGGCGTGCGCCCCCGCGTCGAGGGCGGCGGCGATCGCGCGGCCGAAGCCGCGCGTGTGCGCGGTGAGCGGACGGAGCGGGTCGAGCAGCGTGATGCCGCTCGTGGAGGCGAGCTCGACGACGGCTGTCCCGTCGGGGAGCAGCAGCCACCAGGCGCGGACCGGCCGGTCGTCCGGGCCGGGGACGACGACCGGCCGCCGAAGCGACCCCGGGACCGCGAGCGCGAAGGCCTCGACCGTGCCCTCTCCTCCGTCGGCCATCGGCGCGAGGACGATCTCGTCCCCCGGGCGCGCAGCGCTCCAGCCCTCGGCGATCGCCCGCGCGACCTCGACCGCGCTCGCCGACCCCTTGAAGGAGTCGGGCGCGACGACGACCCTCAGCCTGCCCACGCGCTCAGTGTGGCACCGCGCCGCCACTCAGAGCGGGGTCGCGAGCCGGTAGCCGCGCTTGATCACCGTCGCCACGAGCCGCGGTTCGGGGAGGGCCTGACGGAGGCGGCTGATAGCGACGTCGACCGCGTGGTCGTCGAGAGCCTCCGGCGCGGAGGCCGCGAGGACGTGACGCGCGACGGTCGCGCCCTCGGCGGCGACGAGAGTCCGGAACAGCGCGAGCGCGACCGGGGTCAGCGCCACCCGGGTCCCGGCCAGGACGGCGTGCCGGCCTCGGAGCTCGAGAGTGCCGAAGGCCGTCTCGATGCGGGGCGACGCCTGCTCGAGGTGCTCGCAGGTCAGGCGGATGAGCGCACCCATCCGGAACCGGTCCGGCAAGACCGGGAGGATCCCTGCCTCGACCAGGGGTGCTGCGGTCACGGGGCCGACGGCGGCGGCGACCACCGTCTCGCGGAAGGCCGCCTGGAGGTCGTCGAGGCGGCCCGCGGCCTCCGCGACCGTGAAGAGCGCCTCCACCGCCGGCGCGCTGGTGAAGGTGACGGCGTCGATGCCCCCTCCGCAGACCGCGTCGATCAGCCGCAGCACCCGGGCGGAGTCCTCGTGCACGCTCCAGCGGTAGGGCGCGGCCGTGAGCACCCGGGCGCCGGCGTCGCGGAGACGCTGCAGCTGAGCCGGGTCGGTGAATCCGTGCAGCTGCACCGCGATCATGCGGCCGGCGACGCCCTCGCGCAAGGCCAGGTCGACGAGGGAGGTGGTCGTCTCGCGCTCGCTCATCCCGTGGTCGTCGAGACCCGCCGCACGGATCGCTCCGCGCGCCTTGGGTCCCCGGACGAGGATCCGCGCGGAGGACAGCGCGTCGGCCAGCTCGATCCCCGCGGCGTCCGCGGCCTCGAGCCAGCGCCGCAGGCCGTAGGAGGTGGTGGCGAGGAGCACGTCGGGACGGGCGGCGACGATGGCGCGGGTCTCCTCCTCGAGCGCGCCCTCGGTGTCGACGCCGCGCATGCGGATGGTGGGGGCGTGCGTGACGGCGGCACCGCGGCGCTCGAACGCGGCGATCAGGTCCTCGGAGCGGCGGTCGGAGGTGACCCCGATGCGGAAGCCGTCCAGCTGGTCGGGTCGGAACCCCACGGCGGCGTCGGGATCGGTGCCGGTCATGCTCGGCCCCCTCGGGGTCTCACGCGGTCAGTGCATCGACCGCTCGGGCGATGCTCTCGGGGTCCCCCGCATCATGGCACGCGGCCTGCCGGACCACCTCGCCGATGACGATCACGGCGGGCGAGCGCGGTGCCAGCTCGGCGAGCAGGCCGAGCACTCCGCCGACCGACGAGACCGTCGTGCGCTGGTCGCGCGACCAGCCCCGCTCGACGATCGCGAGGGGCGTGTCGGCGCGCATCCCGGCGCGCTGCAGCCCGGCGACGAGGTGCGGGAGGGTGTTCACGCCCATCAGCACCACGATCGTCCCGCCCAGCCCGGCCAGATGGCCGAGCTCCTGCTCGCTGAACGGCGCATGGCCCGAGACCACGGTGAAGGCCCTGCTGACCTCGCGGTGGGTGACCGGGATCCCGGCGGCGGCGGGCACCGAGATCGCGCTGGTCACTCCGGGGACGACCGTGGAGCCGACGCCGGCGAGCCGGCACGCGCGCACCTCCTCCGACCCGCGGCCGAACACGAACGGATCGCCGCCCTTCAGGCGCACGACGTCCAGACCCGCGAGGGCCCGCTCGATCATCAGCCGCTCGATCTCGTGCTGCGGCACCGCATGATGACCCGGCGTCTTGCCGACGTCGATCAGCTCGGCGCCGGGCGCCCACTCGGCCAGGCCCTCGTGCGGACCGAGCCGGTCGTAGAGCACCACGTCCGCGTCGCGGAGGGCGCGGCGGGCGGCGAGGGTCATCAGATCCGGATCGCCGGGGCCGCCGCCGACGATGCTGACGTGCCCGACCGGCCGGGTCGGCGCGGGGGCCTCGTCGACGATCCAGGGGCAGAGCTCGGCCGCCGCTGCTCGGAGCGGCGCCGGCCCCTCCACCCACACGATCAGGGCCGGGGGCGCCGGGGTGAGCGCGTCCTCCGCCTCGTGCCGCTCGACGAGTGCGCCGGCGGCTCGGTAGCGGGCGAGCACGCGGCGGGTCCCGGAGGCGGTGCCGATCACGAGCACGCGGCGTCCGGCGAGGTCGAGGGAGAGCTGCATCACGAGTCCGATCCGATCCCGGCCGGACCGACGGGGATCCTCGGCCCCGCGACCAGCACGGGTCCGTCCGGTCTCTCGTCCCGGCCGGCGGGCCGGACCTGCCCGCGCTCGCGCACGGTCGCGACGCGCGGATCCGCGGTGTCCGGGGCGTTCACGAAGGAGCGGAAGCGGCGGAGCCGGTCGGGATCGGCGAGGGTCGCCGCCCACTCGTCGACGTAGGTGTCGACGTGCGTGGCCATGGCGGCCTCCAGCTCGGCGGCGATGCCGAGCGAGTCCTCGCAGACCACCTCGCGCACGTGCTCGAGTCCGCCGGGGAGCTCCTCCTGCCAGCGTGCGGTCCGCTGGAGCCGCTCGGCCGTCCGCACGTAGTACATGACGTAGCGGTCGATGTAGCGCACCAGGGTCTCGTCGTCGAGGTCCTGCGCGAGCAGCTGGGCGTGCGCCGGCTGGTAGCCGCCGTTGCCGCCGACGTAGAGGTTCCAGCCGAGGTCGCTCGCGATGACGCCGATGTCCTTCCCCCGCGCCTCGGCGCACTCGCGGGCGCAGCCGCTGACCCCGAGCTTGAACTTGTGCGGCGAGCGGAGACCCCGGTACCGCTCCTCGAGGAAGACCGCCATCCCGACCGCGTCCTGGACTCCGAAGCGGCACCAGGTCGATCCGACGCACGACTTGACCGTGCGCAGCGACTTGCCGTACGCCTGACCCGACTCGAAGCCGGCGTCGACGAGGAGGCGCCAGATCTCGGGCAGCTGCTCGAGGCGGGCGCCGAACATGTCGATCCGCTGCCCGCCGGTGATCTTCGTGTAGAGGCCGTACTGCTCGGCGACCTCGGCGATCACCTTGAGCTTCGCCGGCGTGATCTCGCCCCCGGGGATCCGCGGGACGACGGAGTAGGTGCCGTCCTTCTGCATGTTGGCCAGGGCGCGGTCGTTGGTGTCCTGCAGCGGCGCCTGGCCGCCGTCGAGGATGTAGGCGTTCGTCTGGGTGGCGAGGACGGAGGCGATCACCGGCTTGCACACGTCGCAGCCCAGCCCGGAGCCGAAGCGCTCCATCACCTGCTCGGCCGAGTGCAGCCCGAGGATGCGGACCGACTCGAACAGCTCGCTGCGGCTGAGCGCCACATGCTCGCAGAGGGCGCGGGAGACCTCGACGCCCGCACGGATCAGCTCCGTGTCGAGCAGCTTCTTCACCAGGGGCACGCACGATCCGCACTGGGTGCCCGCGCGGGTGCAGGCCTTGAGCGGCCCCAGCTCGGTGCACCCCTCGCCGATCGCGTGGCGGACCTCGCCGACCGAGACGTTGTTGCACGAGCAGACCTGAGCGTCGTCCGGAAGGTCGCCCGAGGGCGCCTCCGCCCCCGCCGCCGCGAGGTAGGCGCCGGGCTCGGCCGGCAGCTCGCGCCCCAGCAGCGGGCGGAGGGAGGAGTAGGGGCCCGCGTCGCCGACGAACATCCCGCCGAGCAGCGTGCGCGCATCGTCCGAGACGACGACCTTCTGGTAGAGACCGCGGGCCGGATCGGCGTAGACGACCTCGAGCGCTCCCTCCGTGGTGCCGAGGGCGTCGCCGAAGCTGGCGACCTCCACGCCCGAGAGCTTGAGCTTGGTGGCGTCGTCGACCCCCGGGAAGGTCGCGTCGCCGCCGAGGATCCGGTCGGCGACCACCTCCGCCATCGCGTTGGCGGGTGCGACGAGCCCGACCGTGCGGCCGGCGATCGCGGCGACCTCGCCGATGGCCCAGACTCCCGCCCTGCTGGTGCGGCAGGCCTCGTCGACGACCACGCCTCCGCGCGGTGCGACCTCGATCCCGACCGCTCGGGCGAGCTCGTCGCGCGCCGTGATCCCGATGGAGAAGACCACGAGATCGGCGCTGATGCTGCTGCCGTCGGTCAGCGCGACGCCGAGCACCGTCCCCGTCGGCGAGGTGAGGATCGCGGTGGGCCGGTTGCCGAGGTGCAGCGCGATCCCCTGCGCCGAGATGATGCGGCCGAGGGCCTGCCCGGCGCCCTCGTCGAGCTGCGCGCTCATCAGCCAGCGGCCGGAGTGGACGAGGGCGGTGCGCGCACCGAGCCGGTGCGCGCCTCCCGCCGCCTCGAGGCCGAGCAGACCGCCGCCGACCACGACCACGATCGCGGGGCGTCCGCGCCGGGCGCGGAACGCGGCGAGCTCGGCGACGAGCCCGTCCACGTCCTCGAGCGTGCGGTAGACGCGGCCGTGCTCGGCGCCCTCGATCGGCGGGACCGTGGCGGAGGAGCCCGTCGCCAGGACGATCTCGTCGCCCTCGAGGGAGCGGCCGTCCGCGAGCTCGACGCGCAGGCGGTCGGGATCGATCGCGACGACACGGGAGGAGGTGATCAGCCGCGCCGACTCCCACAGAGCGCCGTCGCCCAGAGTCAGGTCGTGCTCGCCGTCGAGGCGCTTCGAGAGTGCGACGCGGTCGTAGGGACGGTGCACCTCCTCGCCGAGGACGGTGATCTCCAGCGCCTGGTCGCCGGCCCGGGCGACGAGCGCGTCGACCAGGCGGTGCGCGGCGGGTCCCGCTCCGACGACGAGCACGCGTCGGGGCCGGGCGGCGGGGTTCGCTCCAGGAGTCATGACGTCCACCGTAGGGACGGCCCGTTTCCCCGCCGTTGCCCCTGTGTAACAGCGTGTGACGCGCGCCTCTCGGCGAGCGCCGCAGGCCGTGAGGGCTTCGTTACGCCCGTGACACCGAAGGCGTGCTCGCACGAAACGCGCGATCCCTACCGTTGCCTCATCGCGTCCGACCGGATGCGGTGGCCCACCCGCAGGAAGAAGGCGCAGCGATGACCCTCCTCGATCGGCTCGCCCCCGCGACCGCCACCACCTGGGTGCCGGTCTGCGCCGTCGGCGACCTCGAGCCGCTCTGGGGCGAGGCCGCCCTGGTCGGCGGTGTGCAGCTCGCCCTGTTCCTCCTGCCCGACGGGCGGGTGCGGGCCGTCTCGAACCTCGACCCCGCGACCGGCGCCGCCGTGCTCTCACGCGGCATCGTCGGCTCGCGTCTGGTCGACGGGGTGCAGCGGCCCACGATCGCCTCCCCCCTGCACAAGGACGTCTTCGACCTCGAGACCGGCGCCTGCTTCACACGAGCGGAGCTGCACCTCGCCACCTGGCAGGTGCGCGAGAGCGACGGCACGATCGAGGTCGCCCAGCGGACCGCTCTGGTCGCCGCGTCCCACGGGACCTCCGACGACGACGGGAGGCGTGCCGTCGCCGCGCTGGTCGAGGCGGTCCGCCGGGCCAACCCGGCGCTGGACGTGCTCGACTCCTTCGTCGACGTGCAGCAGCCCGACGTCCCCGCGACCCTGGGTTCTCTCGAGCCGGGCCGGCCGGCGGTGGTCGTGCCGCTGCTGCTCTCGGCCGGCTACCACGTGCACGTCGACCTCGCCGAGGCCGCGGCGGAGGCGGAGCGGCCGGTGCGGGTCTCGGGCGCGCTCGGACCCGATCCCCGCCTGGCGCGCGTGCTCGCCCGCCGGCTCCACGAGGCAGGGCTCGACGACGGCGACCGCGTCGTGCTCGCCGCTGCCGGCTCGAGCGACGCCGGTGCCGTCGCGGACTGCTGGACCACCGGCCGCCTCCTCGCCGCCGAGCTCGGCCGCGAGGTGAGCACCTCGTTCATCTCGGCCGCCGAGCCGCGGATCGCGGAGGCGGTCGCCGCCGAGCGCGCCGCCCACCCCGGCGCGCGCGTCGTGGTCGCCACCTACCTGCTCGCGCCCGGCTACTTCGCCGGCCTGGCCGCCTCCGCGGGGGCCGACCTCGCCTCCGCTCCCCTCCTCACCGCCGTCGATCCGCCCGCCCGCGAGCTGGTCGACATCGTCTCGGAGCTGTTCGGGCGCAACGCCTGACGCCTCCTCCCCGCACCACCACCGCTCCACCTCCCCGTCCCGAGCGCGCCCTCGCGCGCGCCGCCCACCCTCCGGAGGACCACGATGACTGCTGCACCCCCGACCACCGTCCCCACGACCGCCGCCACATCCACCGGCATCATCCGACGGCCGGGCCGCTGGATCGACGGCTGGAACCCCGAGGACCCCGCCCAGTGGGAGGCGGAGGGACGCTCCGTCGCCGCTCGCAATCTGAGGTGGTCGATCTTCGCCGAGTTCCTCGGCTTCGTCGTCTGGCAGCTCTGGTCGGTCGTCGTCGTCTCGCTGCCGGCGGCCGGGTTCGCCTTCGACACCGGGCAGATCTTCTGGCTCATCTCGATGCCGAGCCTCGTCGGCGCCACCCTGCGGATCCCGTACACGTTCATGGTCCCCCGCTTCGGCGGCCGCAACTGGACGATCGTGTCGGCGGGCCTCCTGCTGATCCCGAGCGTCGGACTCGGCATCGCGGTCTCGAATCCGGAGACCCCGTTCGGCGTCATGCTCCTGGTGGCCGCGCTCGCCGGCTTCGGCGGCGGCAACTTCGCCAGCTCGATGGCGAACATCACCTTCTTCTACCCGCACGCGCAGAAGGGCTGGGCTCTGGGGCTCAACGCCGCGGGCGGCAACCTGGGCGCCTCCGTCGCGCAGCTCGTCGTGCCGATCGCGATCACCGTCGGCGCCGCGGCCACGCTGAACCTGCCGATCGCCGGCTTCCTCTGGGTCCCCCTGATCGTCGTGGCGATGATCGGCGCCGCCAAGCGCATGGACAACCTCTCGACCGCGAAGTCCGACGTCGCCGCCTCCCTCGCCGCGCTCCGCGAGCCGCACCTCTGGCTGCTGGCCGTGCTCTACATCGGCACCTTCGGGTCCTTCATCGGATTCGCCGGCGTGTTCCCGAAGCTCATCGCCGACACCTTCCCCGAGTTCTCCGGCTTCGCCGTCGGCTCGGCGACGGTCGGCCTCGCGTTCCTCGGCTCCCTGGTGGGCTCGCTGTCCCGCCCCTCCGGCGGCCGTCTGGCCGACCGCTTCGGCGGAGCGCCTGTCACGGTCCTCGCCTTCGTTGCCATGGGCGCCGGGATCCTCGGCGTGATCGCGACACTGCCGCTCGGCAGCTTCTGGCTCTTCCTCGCCTGCTTCCTCGTGCTCTTCTCGGCGGCCGGCATCGGCAACGGCGCGACCTACCGCATGATCCCCACGGTGTTCGCCCTCCGCGCCCGCCAGCGCGGTGACGACGGCATCGGCGCCCAGCGCACGTCCGCCGCGGCGCTCGGCCTGATCTCGGCGATCGGCGCCTACGGCGGCTTCGTGATCCCCCAGCTGCTCGGCTTCTCCAAGACCGAGTTCGGCGACTACACCACGGCGCTGGGCTGGTTCGTCGGCGCCTATGCGGTGATGCTCGCGATCACGGCCGGCGTCTACCTCCGCCTCGCCGCGAAGACGGGGACCCGGATCTGACGATGAGCGCCCCCGCCCCGACCGACTCCCACTGCCCGTACTGCGCCCTGCAGTGCGCGATGACGTTGACACCCGCGGCGGGCCCCGTACCCGTGGCGGTCGAGGGGAGGGAGTTCCCGACGAACCGGGGCGGGCTCTGCGCCAAGGGCTGGACCTCCGCCGAGCTGCTGGCGAGCGGACAGCGCCTGGTCTCCCCGCTGCTGCGCGGCGCCGACGGCGTCCTCGCGGAGGCGTCGTGGGAGGAGGCGCTCGACGCGGTCGCCGGGGCGGTGCGCGGCGTCCGGGAGCGGCACGGCGCCGACGCGGTGGCCGTCTTCGGCGGCGGGGGCCTCACCAACGAGAAGGCCTACCAGCTCGGGAAGTTCGCTCGGATCGCTCTCGGCACCTCCCGGATCGACTACAACGGCCGCTTCTGCATGTCCTCGGCCGCGGCGGCCGGCAACCGCGCCTTCGGCGTCGATCGCGGACTGCCGTTCCCGGTGTCCGACCTCGACGACGCCGACACGATTCTGCTCCTGGGCTCGAACGTCGCCGCGACGATGCCGCCGCTTCTCGCCCACTTCGCCGGTGCCCGCTCGCGGGGCGGCCTGGTGGTCGTCGACCCGCGCCGCTCGGCCACCGCGCGGCTGACGGAGGACGGCGCCGGCACGCATCTGCAGCCCGCTCCCGGGACGGATCTGCCGCTCCTGCTCGGGCTGATCCACCTGGTCTTCGCCGAGGGCCTCGCCGACACCGCCTACCTCGCCGCGCGCACGACCGGCGCCGAGGCGGTGCGCCGCAGCGTCTCGGCGTGGTGGCCGGAGCGCACGTCCGCGGTCACGGGCGTGCCGACCACGCTCCTCCGCTCCCTCGCGCGCCGGCTCGCCGCGGGGCGGTCGTTCGTGCTGACCGGCCGCGGGGTCGAGCAGCACGTCGACGGCACCGACACCGCGACCGCCGCGATCAACCTCGCTCTCGTGCTCGGCCTGGTGGGTCGCGAGGGGTCGGGGTACGGCACGCTCACCGGTCAGGGCAACGGCCAGGGCGGACGCGAGCACGGCCAGAAGGCCGATCAGCTCCCGGGGTACCGCTCCATCCGCGATCCGGAGGCGCGGCGCCACGTCGCCGCCGTCTGGGACGTGACGCCCGAATCGATCCCCGGCCCGGGCCTGCCCGCCACCGCCCTGCTCGCCGAGCTCGGACGCTCCGTGCACTGCCTGCTGGTGCACGGCTCCAACGTGGTCGTCTCGGCTCCGGACGCCGACGCCGTCCGCGCCGGGCTCGAGGCCCTGGACACGCTGGTCGTCTGCGACTTCTTCCTCTCCGAGACCGCCGCGCTGGCCGATGTGGTGCTCCCGGTGCCGCAGTGGGCGGAGGAGGAGGGCACGATGACCTCGCTCGAGGGCCGGGTGCTCCGCCGCCGCCGGGCGATCGACCCGCCGGCAGGAGTGCGCAGCGAGCTCTGGATCATGAGCGAGCTGGCGCGCCGTCTCGACGCCCCCTCGAGCTGGTCGGCGGTCCCCTCGGAGGTGTTCGACGAGCTGGCCCGCGCGTCCGCGGGAGGCGTGGCCGACTACTCCGGCCTCTCGCACGCCCTGCTCGACACCGGGATCGCCGCCCACTGGCCCTACCCCGCGGGCGGCACGGGGACGCCGCGCCTCTTCGCTGAGCGCTTCGGGCACCCCGACGGCCGGGCGCGCCTGGTCGCCGTCATCCCCGCCGTCCCCGTCGTCGTGGACCGCGGCGAGGAGCTGACCCTCGTGACCGGCCGCTACCTCCAGCAGTACCAGTCGGGCACCCAGACCCGGCGGGTCGCGGAGCTCGATGCGGCCCGCCCCGAGGCTCGGCTCGAGATCCACCCGGCGACCGCCTCCCGGCTCGGCGTCCGCGACGGAGCACCTGTGGCGATCGGGAACGCGCGCGGCGTGGTCCGCGCCCGCGCGAGCGTCACCGCGGACATCCGCCACGACACGGTGTTCCTGCCCTTCCACTACGCGGGTGAGCAGTGCGCGAACCTCCTCACCGAGGCCGTCGTGGACCCGGTGTCGTCGATGCCCGAGTTCAAGCGCACGCGGGTCTGGGTCCGCGCGGAAGGGACGGCACATGCCTGAGACACCTCCCGAGCGGATCGTCCTGATCGGCTATGGCCCCGTCGGCTCGCGCTTCGTCGAGGAGCTGCTGCCGGCCGTGCGGGCCGGTCTGGTCGCGCTGACGGTGGTCGGCGCCGAGAGCGACGACCCGTACAACCGTGTCCTGCTCGCGGAGTACGCCGTCGGCCGGGCGACCCGCGAGCGCCTCGACCTCGGCGACCGGACGGCGGCGGAGGCGGCGGGCGTCGTCCTGCGCCTGGGAGCGGCCGTCGTGGGGATCGACCGCGCGCGGAACGTCGTGCGGCTGCACGACGGCGAGCGGCTGCCCTACGACCGCCTCGTCCTGGCCACCGGCGCCCGGGCGAACGTGCCGACCCTCGCCGGGATGGAGCGGTCCCGACGCGAGCGGACGGTGCGCGCCGCCTATCCGGAGTCGCTCGACGCGGGCTCCCGGCCCCTCCCGGAGCGGGTGGTGGCGCTGCGCGACCTGGCCGACGCCCGGGTGGTCCGCGAGTCCGTGCGCTCCGGCGCGCGCCTCGTCGTGCTCGGGGCGGGAGTGCTCGGGATCGAGTTCGCCCTCGCGGCCGCCGAGCAGGGCGCGCAGGTGGTGGTGGTCTTCCACGGCGACATCCCGATGGCCCGCAATCTCGACACGGGCGGGGGCCGGATGCTGGCCGCGGCCGCCCGCGCGGCCGGCGTCGAGATGGTGGCACACGCCCGGTCCGAGAGCGTCCTGCTCGCGCACGACGACCGCGGCCGTGCGCACTTCCAGGCGCTCGTCTGCGCTGACGGCAAGCAGATCGAGGGGGATCTGCTGGTGCTCTCGTGCGGTGTCGGTGCGCGGGTCGAGCTGGCCGCGGGCGCGGAGCTCGCCGTCTCGACCGGGATCCTGGTCGATGAGCAGCTGCGCAGCTGGAGCGACCCGGACGTCTTCGCGATCGGCGACTGCGCGCACGTCGCCCCCCGCGGCTCGGCCCTGCCCGACGGCCGCGTGCCCGGCGGACCGAGCGGACTGATCGGTCCGGGATGGGAGCAGGCGGACCGGCTCGCAGCACGGATCCGGGCGGAGGCGGAGGGCCGCTGCGGCGAGGAGCGCGTCCCCGACGCCCGACCGGCGGTCGTGATGCTGAAGGCCGAGGGCGTCGACCTCGTGGCAGGAGGCGACGTGGCCCCGGAGCCGTGGGACCCGCACCGCCCGGGCGAGGAGCACCTCGAGGTGACGCTGTGGGCTGACCCCGCCCGCGGCGGCTACGCCAAGCTCGTGACCGCAGGAGGAGTGCTGCGCGGGTTCGTCTCGGTGGGTCTGCCCCGGGTCGGCGCCGAGCTCAGCCTCCTCTTCGAGCGGGGCTCGGAGCTGCCGGCGGACCGGTCGAGCCTCCTGCGTCTGGACGCCCCGGATGCGGGCGCCGCGGCGACCGGCGATCCGTTCGCCCCCGATGCCACGGTCTGCTGGTGCAACGGCGTGACGGCGGCGGTGATCACCGATGCGGCTGCGGCGGGACACGGGACGGTCGCCTGCGTCGGGCGGGCGACCCGCGCCGGCACGGGCTGCGGCGGCTGCACCGGTCGCATCGCCGAGCTGCTCGCGCGGACGGCGGTCCCCGCCTGATCGCCGCGAAAACCGGGCCTCGCCGCCTCAGCGGTCGAGCGCCTCCGCGAGGCGCCGGGTGACCGCCCGCAGTTCGAGCTCGGCCCCGCGGACGCGCTCGTCGAGAGCCGCCGCGGTGTCGGCGGCCTGCTCGGCGGCCGCCGCACCCGCCGCCTCGGACGAGGCTCGGGCGGCCGCGACCGACGCGCTGAGCTCGTCCAGCGCCTCCCGGAGGCCCGCCGACTCGTCGCGCAGCACGGAGACGTCGCCCTGCACCGCGCTCAGCTCGCCGCGGAGCCCGGCCACCTCGTCGCGCAGGGCCGCCGTCTCGGCGCGCAGCTCCTCCGTGCGCAGCCGCGCCTGCTCGAACCAGGGGGCGACCAGCCGGTGCACCGCGTCGCGGAGCACGACGCCGCTGCGGCCGAGCCGGGTGGGCGCGGAGCCGGGGTCCTGGAGGAAGTCGTGGTCAGTGGTCATCGTCGTGGTCCCGTCCGGAGAAGCGGCGGTGGAGCACGTCCATCGCCCGCAGATCCTTGTCCATGATGTCGGCCTCGAGGGTGGTGTCGGCGAGGCGGTCGGCGAGGCCCGGCCGGGAGCGGCGCTCGAGCGAGGCCTCGATCAGCTCGACGGAGCGCTCGAACGAGAGCGGTCCGCGCGCCGCGGCCCGGCCCCGCCGACCGAGCGCCTCGAGGTCCACCGCCCCGCTCGCCACGTCCCGCATCGCCTCGAGGAGCGCCGGGGCGGAGCGGGTGATCTTGATGCAGTCGACGCCGTCGATGAGGAACTCCGCGACTCCGCTGGCCGCCGTCACGATCGGCACGGCGCCCGCCGCGGCCGCCTCGACCGGCGCGACGCCGAACGCCTCTCCGGCCCAGGTCGGGAAGAGGAACGCGTCGGCGCGGCCGTGCGCGGCGAGCACCTCGGCGTGCGGCGTCGCTCCGTGGAACTCGACCAGGCCGGCCAGGCCCGCCTCGTCCGCCCGGGCGCGCCAGCCGTCCACGTCTCCGTCGCCGTAGAGGTCCACGCGGAAGTCGCGGGTCTCCTCCGCGAGAGACGCCGCCGCCTCCAGCACCAGCCCGACGCCCTTGTGCTCGCCGAGCGACGCGGCGAACGTGAACCGGGTGGTCCCGCCCTCGCGGTAGCGCCTCGGCTCCGCGGTGTCGGGGGGAACGGACACTCCGCGCCCGATCACCTCGACCTCGCCCAGGCTCAGCCCGCCGGCCTCGATCGCGTCGACGAGGGAGCGGCTGACCGCGACGATCTCGCCGCGGTCGAAGTGGTCGGGGGCCTGGGCGCCGTAGACGCGGAGCACGCGCTCGGGCAGCCCGTCGACCAGGGCGTTCGGGATGCGGTCGCCGAGGTTCAACATCCACGGGGCCTCCACCGTCCGCAGCAGGTCGATCAGCGCGAGGCCGCCGATCCCGAGCAGGTTGAAGGCCACCACGTGGGTCGGCGCGAAGTCGCGCAGCTCCTCGAGCAGGATGCGGGTGTTCTCGAACCGCGAGACGGCGCTCTCGTGGTGCAGCAGCTGAGCGATCTCGCCACCGGTCTGCGGCAGCGGGAAGTAGGTGCGCAGGCTCAGCGTGCGGTGCACCTCGACGCCCGAGGGCTCCGGCGGCAGGTAGGTCGGCGTGGTCAGCACGCGCACGGTGTGGCCGCGGGCCGCCATCGCCTCCGCGACGCGCGCACAGGTCATCTCGTATCCGCCGAGCACCTGCGGCGGGTAGAGGTTGCTCACGAACAGCAGGCGCATCACCGCACCTCCCCTCTCGCGGAGGCGTCCGCCGCGATCCGCGCCGTCACCTCGGGCGTGTAGGCCGCGCGGGCCTGGCGGTCATTGCCGCCGTCCCAGTAGTTGACGAGGTAGAGCCCGGACTGCTGCGTCCGCGGCACGAACGGGAACAGCTGGGCCCGGGGCTCGATCTGCGCGATCCGGTAACCGGCGTCGACCGCGCGCACGTGCAGCCAGATGTCGTCGGCGTCCGGGGCGATCTCGCGGAACGCCTCCCCGTGCGCGGCGATCTCGCCGAGGAGCGGGGCGGGCAGCAGCTGCCCGGCGACGGAGGTGCCGAAGACATCGGTCGACGCGCGCGTGTCGGCGACCGGCGTCCAGCTCGTGTACGGAGCCACGGCGCCGTCGACGATACCCACCCGGTGGGCGCGGTAGCAGAGCACGGTCTCGCGGGGGTAGCGCGAGCGGGCGTCGAGCAGGCCCCTCAGCCAGGTGCGCGGGTACACGATGTCGTCGTCGGAGGTGACGAGGTCGCGCTCCCCCGCCCGGCCCGAGAGCAGGTGCGGGTAGTACTTCGTGTGCACGCGGTAGCCGTCGACCAGGCGGATCTCGACGCCGCGGCGGCGGAGGCGGCGCAGCGGCGCGGGCAGGTCGGCGTGCAGGGCCGGGTCGTCGAGCCAGAGCACCAGGCGCGCGGGCCGGGCGTCGCCGCGGGCGATGGACTCGAGCGCCACGTGGACCCGCTGCAGCCGCTCGCCGTGCGTGGTCATCGTCACCACGACCTCGCCCGCCGGATCGACCGCGGAGCGGCGGGAGAAGCGGTTGGCCAGGTCGAGCAGCAGCAGCTCGCGCCGGAGCGCGGGCGAGGGGTGGTCGATCGGCCGGGCGGCGATCACGGCGGCGCGGCGCTCCGAGAGGCGCTGAGGGGCGGAGCGGACGACCCGGGCCGCGGAGCGCAGCCGCGTGCGGGGGCGGACACGACGGCCCAGCGCCGCGAGGCGCGTGCGGGGCCGGACGCGCCGGCCGACGGCGGCGAGAGCGGGATGCATCGGTCCAGGTTAGCCGGAGGCGCCCGGGGGCCCTGCGCCGGTCAGGGCTCGTCGACGACCGCGAAGGCCCGCACCGGGAAGGTCCCGAAGCCCCGCACCTTCGGCGGCACGGCGGTGAAGCGCGCCCCTGTCGCCGGCAGCCCGCCGAGGCCGGTGAGGTGCTCGACGACGTGCACTCCCGCGGCGAGGAGGGCCGAGTGCGCGGGCCGCGATCCGCCCGACTCCGTGTCGTCGATGTTCACCGAGTCGATGCCGACCAGCACCGCGCCGGCGGCGACGAGCGCCTCCGCCGCCTCGCCGCTGAGGAAGGGGGCGCCCCTGCCGTACCCGGGCGTGGCGAAGTGCGCGTCCCATCCGGTGCGGAGGAGGACGGCGGCGCCGCGGACGTCGAGTCCCACGACCGCGTCCGAGCCGATGCCCCGTTCGGTGGCTCCGGTCGCGTCGACCACGGCGGTCGGCAGGTCGACCAGCGTCTCGAGCGGGAGAGCGGCGAGATCGGCTCCGCCCTCGTAGCGGTGGAACGGGCTGTCGAGGTAGGTGCCCGTGTTCCCGATCATCTCGATGACGTCCATCGCGAACTCGGTGCCGGGTGCGTAGGAGGCGCGGGACGCCTCACGGGTGAGGTGCGGCCGGATGCGCGGAGCGGGCAGGCCCGGGTAGGTCACCAGCCCGTCCGCGACGGTGTGGCTGAGATCGACGAAGCGGCGCGAGGAGGTCATGCGCCCGATCCTGGCAGGGGCCGGATCGGGCGCACCATCGAGATGCCGCCCCGCGGGGCGGCGTTCCCGCCTCTACTTCTTCGGCAGCGCCGCCGACAGGTCCGCGATCAGGTCGGACGAGTCCTCGAGGCCCACCGAGAGGCGCACCAGCGACTCCGAGACCTCCAGCGGCGTGCCCTTCACCGACGCGTGCGTCATCTCGCTCGGGTAGCCGATCAACGACTCGACGCCGCCCAGCGACTCCGCGAGCTGGAACAGCTCGGTCGACTCGGCGAACTTCCGGGCGGCGCGCGGCGTCGCGAGCTCGAGCGAGAGCATCCCGCCGAACCGCGACATCTGGCGCTTCGCCAGCTCGTGGCCGGGGTGCGAGGGCAGGCCCGGGTAGTGCACGGCCGTCACCGCCGGGTGCTCGACGAGGAACTCGGCGACCGCCTGCGCGTTGACGGAGTGGCGCTCCATCCGCACCCCGAGGGTCTTGATGCCGCGGACCGTGAGCCACGCGTCCATCGGGCCCGAGATCGCTCCGACCGCGAACTGCAGGAACGCGATCTTCTCGGCCAGCGGCCCCGAGCGCAGGGCGAGCGCGCCGCCGACGACGTCCGAGTGGCCACCGAGGTACTTCGTGGTCGAGTGCACGACCACGTCGGCACCGAGGGCCAGCGGCTGCTGCAGGGCGGAGGAGGCGAACGTGTTGTCGACGACGACGATCAGGTCGTGCGCGTGGGCCAGGTCGGCGAGCTCGGCGATGTCGCTGATGGTCATCAGCGGGTTCGACGGGGTCTCGACCCAGAGCATCTTCGTCTCACCGGGGACGATCGCCCGCTGCACCTCGCGGAGGTTCGACATGTCGACGGCCGTGTTGCGCACGCCCCAGACGCTGTGCACCCGGTCGATCAGGCGGTGGCTGCCGCCGTACGCGTCGTTGCCCAGGACGACGTGGTCGCCGGGCGCGAGGGCGGCGCGCAGAAGGGTGTCCTCGGCGGCGAGGCCGGAGGAGAAGGAGTAGGCGACGTCCGCGCCCTCGAGCGAGGCGATGAGCTCCTGGAGCGAGTCGCGCGTCGGGTTCGCCGAGCGGGCGTACTCGTAGCCGCCCCGGAGACCGCCGATGCCGTCCTGGACGAACGTGGAGGTCATGTAGACGGGCGGCACGACCGCCCCGGTGGTCGGATCGAACTCCTGGCCGGCGTGGATGGCGCGGGTGTCGAAGTGCTGCTTCTTGGGCATGGTGCGGGCTCCCTGGGTCGGAGGTGCGGAGGCGGCGGCCGTCAGGCCGTGGCGTAGGTGAGGAGGTCCTGTCGGGTGATCACCGCGACGGGCTTGCCCTCGTCGGTGACGAGGAGGGCGCTGTGCTCGGTGAGCGCGGCGCGGGCGGCGGTGATGCTCTCGCCGAGCCCGATCAGCGCGAGAGCATCGCCCACGCAGTCGCCGAGCGGGTCGTTCATCGAGGCGGATCCGGCGAAGACGCGGTCGAGCAGCTCGCGCTCGTCGACGGCTCCGACGACCTCGCCCATCACGACCGGCGGCTCGGCGGTCAGCACCGGGAGCTGCGAGACGCCGTACTCGGTCATGATGCCGATCGCGTCGCGGATCGTGTCGGTCGGGTGCGCGTGCACGAGCGCCGGGAGGTCGGCCTGCCCGCTCGCCGCCCGCGCGCGGAGCACGTCGCGGACGGTGCCCTCGTCGCGCATCTCGAGGAAGCCGTAGGAGCGCATCCAGCGGTCGTTGAAGATCTTGCCGAGGTAGCCGCGCCCGCCGTCCGGCAGGAGCACGACGACCACGTCGTCCGGCCCGAGACCGGCGGCGGCCTTGAGCGCGACGGAGACGGCGAGCCCGCTCGATCCGCCGACGAGCAGCCCCTCCTCGCGGGCGAGGCGGCGGGTCATCGCGAACGACTCGGCGTCGCTGGAGGCGATGATCCGGTCGACCACGCTCGGGTCGTACGCGCTCGGCCAGAAGTCCTCGCCGACGCCCTCGGTCAGGTACGGGCGACCGCCGCCGCCCGAGTAGACGGAGCCCTCGGGGTCGGCGCCGACGATCTGCACGCGGCCCTCCGACACCTCCTTGAGGTAGCGGCCGGCGCCGCTGATGGTGCCGCCCGTGCCGACTCCCGCGACGAAGTGGGTGAGCCGGCCGGCGGTGTCGCGCCAGATCTCGGGGCCCGTGGTCTCGTAGTGGCTGAGCGGTCCGTTGAGGTTCGCGTACTGGTTGGGCTTGAAGGCGCCGGGGATCTCGCGGGCGAGGCGGTCCGAGACGGAGTAGTAGGAGGCGGGGTCATCCGGAGCGACGGCCGTCGGCGTCACGACGATCTCGGCCCCGTAGGCGGTGAGGACGTTGCGCTTGTCCTCCCCCACCTTGTCCGGCAGCACGAACACGCAGCGGTAGCCGCGCTGCTGCGCGACGAGGGCGAGGCCGATGCCGGTGTTGCCGCTGGTCGGCTCCACGATGGTGCCGCCGGGCTTCAGCAGCCCGTCGCGCTCGGCGGCGTCGATGATGCGGGTCGCGATGCGGTCCTTCGACGAGCCGCCGGGGTTAAGGTACTCGACCTTGACCAGCACGGTCGCCTGCACGCCCGCCGCGACCGGACCCAGCTTCACCAGCGGGGTGTCGCCGATGAGGTCGAGCACCGAATCGGCGTAGGCCATCCCGGTCTCCGGGCGTGCGGGAAGGGCGCGATCCAGGCTCATCCCGCCAGCGTAGCAACCGGCTGCGGGCGTGTGACGGGGGTGGGCGGAGGCACAGGGAGCGGTCTCGGGAGGGGAGTGCCGCCGGTCGCGCCGGTGCCCTATCGTGGGGGTCCGCGAGCGCCGCGGTCGACCCGGAACGGACCCCGAATGACCTCACCGATCGCCGCACCGCCGCGGCGTCCGGCCGACATCCACCTCCTCCGCCTGCTCGGTCCGGCGCTGGTCGCCGGAGTCGCCTACCTCGACCCGGGCAACGTCGCCAGCAACATGACGGCCGGCGCCCGGTTCGGCTACCTCCTGGTCTGGGTGGTGGTGCTCGGCAACCTGATGGCCTGGCTCATCCAGTACCTCTCGGCGAAGCTCGGCCTGATGACCGGCCGCAGCCTCCCCGAGCTGCTCGGCGACCGCCTGCGCGGCCGCTGGGGCCGCCGGGCCTACTGGCTGCAGGCCGAGACGGTGGCGATGGCGACCGACCTGGCCGAGGTGATCGGCGGCGCGATCGCGCTGAACCTGCTCTTCGGACTGCCGCTGCTGGCCGGCGGCGTGGTCACCGGCGCGGTCTCGCTGGTGCTGCTGCTCGTGCAGACGCGGGGCGGGGCGCAGCCGTTCGAGCGGGTGATCACGGCGCTGATGGTGCTGATCGCCGTCGGCTTCACGGTCGGCGTGGTCGTCGATCCGCCGGACGCGGGCGCGACCGTCGCCGGTCTCGTGCCGCGCTTCGAGGGCTCGGAGTCGGTGCTGCTCGCCGCCTCGATCCTCGGCGCGACCGTCATGCCCCACGCGATCTACGCCCACTCCGCGCTCGCCCGCGACCGCTTCGGCCACGTCGAGGGCGTCGGCGCGCGCCGGAGGATCCTGGTCGCCACCCGGATCGACGTGACGATCGCGCTCGCCATCGCCGGCACCGTGAACCTCGCGATCCTGCTCCTCGCCGCGCACTCCCTCGCGGGAGTCGCCGGGACCGACAGCCTCGAGGGCGCCCACGCGGCCATCGGGGCGGCGCTCGGACCGGTGGTCGCGACCCTGTTCGCCGTCGGCCTGCTCGCCTCCGGCCTCGCCTCGACCTCGGTCGGCGCGTACGCGGGGGCCGAGATCATGCACGGTCTGCTCCAGGTGCGGGTGCCGCTCGTCGCCCGTCGTCTGGTCACGCTGATCCCGGCGCTCCTGGTGCTCGCGATCGGCTTCGACCCGACGCGCGCGCTGGTGCTCAGCCAGGTGGTCCTGTCGTTCGGCATCCCCTTCGCGCTCGTGCCGCTCGTGATCCTGACCCGCGACCGCCCCCTGATGGGCGACCAGACGAACCGCTGGTTCACCACCCTCGCCGCCGCCCTGGCCGCCGTCTTCCTCATCGTCCTGAACGGCCTGCTGCTCTGGCTCACCTTCGCCCCCTGAGCGGAGCGGCGGCGCATCCTGCGGATCGAGCGGGCCCGTTGGGCATCCCGCTGATCGAGCGGCCCGCTCCTCGGGCGCATCGAGATCCCCCTGACCGCGCATTGATCCGATCCGAAGCCTCGCTCGTTATCCTCTGAGAGCGCCTCTCAGGCGCCTGCGCCCGCCCCAGGCGCCTTCCGCCCTCAGAACGAGAGACGCCGCCGTGCCCAAAGACACGATGTCCGCCAAGAATCGCGCCCGACAGGAGAAGCTCGAGGCCTACAAGCGCGAGCAGGACCGCCGCAAGCGCGGCTCCCGCATCTGGATCTGGTCGCTGTCGGCCCTGGCCGTCCTCGCGGTCGGCGGGATCGTCGCGGTCACCGTCTTCGGGAACCAGCAGATCGTCGAGGCGCGCGAGATCGACGGCCTGCAGACCTTCGACAACGACGCCACCCACGTCGCCGGCGCCGTCGACTACCCGCAGACCCCGCCGGCGGGCGGACCGCACAACGCCGTGTGGATGAACTGCGGCGTCTACGACGAGCCCGTCCCGAACGAGAACGCGGTGCACGACCTCGAGCACGGCGCCGTCTGGGCCACCTACGACCCCGAGCTCCCGCAGAGCGAGGTCGACGCGCTGATCGCTGCGATGCCCGACACCTACTCCGTCGTCTCGCCCTACGAGGGCCTCGAGTCGCCCATCGTGCTGAGCGCCTGGGACGCCCAGGTCGCGATCGACTCGCCCGAGGACCCCCGCATCGACGCCTTCGTCGAGCGCTTCTGGCAGTCCTCGAGCGCTCCGGAGCCCGGCGCCCCCTGCACCGGAGGGATCGATGCGCCCGGCAAGCAGTAGGGGCCGGATCCTCGTCGCCGCGGTCGCCGTGGTCGCGCTCCTCCTCGGGGCGGCCGGCGGCTACCTCTTCGGCGCGCTCGCCCCGTTCGCCTCCGCGGTGACGCCCTCGAGCGCCAGCGCCGAAGCGGGCTTCGCGCGCGACATGCAGGTGCACCACCTGCAGGGCGCCGAGCTGGCGATGATCGCCCGCGAGCGCAGCGCCGACGACGAGGTCCTTACCGTCTCGAAGGACATCCTGCTCACCCAGCAGCAGCAGGCCGGGCAGCTCTTCGGCTGGCTGAACTCGTGGGGCCTGCCGCAGGCTGCTCCGGAGCCCTCGATGACCTGGATGGGCCGGCCGACCCTGGCCGGAGCCGCCGACGAGCACTCGTCGATGGGGATGGGGACCGAGGACGGCGTCGTGCCAGCGAGCATGCCCGGTCTCGCGACACCGGACCAGATCACCGCCCTCAGCAGCGCGTCGGGCCGAGACTTCGACCGGATGTTCCTCGAGCTGATGATCGCCCACCACCGCGGCGCGATCGACATGGCCGAGGCGCTGCTCGCCCGGAGCCGCGTGACGGTCGCCACCGACTTCGCCTCCTCCGTCGTGAAGGCCCAGGAGGCCGAGATCTCGCTGATGGAGCAGATGCTCGAGGACCGGCCGGTGGAGTGACCGCCTCCGGCGCGCACGACATCGGCTGAGACTGGTGCGCCTCCCTCACCGGGGAGTGGCACGTGCTCTCCGCCGACGCCGTGCACGGAGCCGGAGCCGGAGCCGATGGAGGGCGCGTGCCGCCGCCGCGGTGGAGGCCTCTCCTCAGGCATCGCGCACGACGACCACCCTTCGCTCCGGCCGGCTGCACGTGCACTGAGTGGAATCGCCTTGCCCCGACCGACAGATGCCGGTTGGATGCTCCCGGCGCCCCGATCATCAGGGCGCGAGACCACCGCGAGGAGCAGCACATGACCGATCCCAGCCCGTCCGCGACCTGGCCTCCGCCGCTCCCGTCGACGGAGGACAGGAGGCGGAAGCAGGACCGCCGTCGCCGTCGCGTCCCGCTCGTCGCACTGGTCTGGGCGTCCGTCGGAGCCCTCGTGGTCGGAACCGCCGTCGGCGGCGCGGGCGGCGCCTCCGACAAGACCGAACTGGAGGAGCGGCTCGCGGCCGTGCAGCAGCAGCTGAGCACGGCGGAGGACTCGCTCGACGAGCAGACCGAGGCGCGCGCCGGGGCCGAAGCCGAGCGGAGCGCCGCCGAGGCGTCGGCCGCAGGACTTCAGCAGCGGATCGACACGATGACGGCCGACGCCGCCACCTCGACCACGACGCTGGCGAGCCGCGACGCCCGGATCGCCGAACTCGAGGCCGCCGCCACCGCAGCTGCCGCCGCCGCCCCGGTCGCGGTCGCCGAGGTCGCTCCCGCCGCGGCCCCCGCCGCAGCAGCGCCGGTAGCCGCCTCGACCGGAGGAGCAGGAGCGGCGTTCTACGCCAACTGCGACGCCGTCCGTGCCGCCGGGGCCGCGCCGATCCGCATGGGTGACGCCGGCTACAGCCGCAAGCTCGACCGCGACGGAGACGGCGTCGGCTGCGAGTAGCCCCGCGAAGTCCGGCCGCCGATCCGCGGCTCAGCCCTGGAGGGCCGACTCCGTCTGCTGTGCGTAGAGCGAGGCGTAGAGGCCGCCGAGGCCGAGCAATTCGCGGTGGGTGCCCGATTCGACGATCCGTCCGCCCTCGACCACGTGGATGACGTCGGCCGACACGATGGTCGAGAGCCGGTGAGCGATCGCGATGGTGGTGCGGCCGCGGGCGGCGTCGTCGAGCGCGGTCTGGACGATCCGCTCCGAGACGGTGTCGAGGGCGCTGGTCGCCTCGTCGAGGATGAGGACCGCCGGGTCCTTCAGCAGGACGCGGGCGATCGCGAGCCGCTGCTTCTCGCCTCCGGAGAGCCGGTAGCCACGCTCGCCGACCAGCGTGTCGTAGCCGTCGGGGAACGACGTGATCGTCGCGTGGATGTTCGCGGCGCGGGCGGCCGCCTCCAGCTCCTCCTGCGTCGCGTCGGGGCGGGCGTAGCGGAGGTTGTCGCCGATCGTCGCGTGGAAGAGGTAGGTCTCCTGGCTGACGATGCCGATGTGCGAGACGAGCGACTCCTGCCGCAGCTCGCGCACGTCGGTACCGGCGAAGCGCACCGCTCCCCCGGCCACGTCGTAGAGGCGCGGGACGAGGTACGAGATGGTGGTCTTGCCCGCGCCGGAGGGACCGACGAAGGCGACGAACTGGCCCGGCTCGATCGCGACCGAGACGTGGTCGAGCGTCGGGCGCGCGTCCTGCGCCTGGTCGGGGTAGCGGAAGACGACGTCGTCGAGCTCGACCCGGCCGAGCTCGCCCGAGACCTCGCGTGCATCTGCCCTGTCCGTGATCGCCGGGCGCAGGTCCAGGTACTCGAAGATGCGGGCGAACAGCGCTCCGGCCGTCTGCAGGTCGAGCGCGACGCGCATCAGGCCCAGGAGCGGCCACATCAGGCGCGCCTGCACGGTGGTGAAGGCCACGACGGTCCCGGCGGTGACGGTGGTGCCGCCGAGGATCAGCCAGGCGGCCACGAGGTACACGATCACGGGGATGACGGAGAGGAAGATCTGCACCATCGCGAAGAACCACTGGCCGGACATCTGCTGCCGCACCTGGAGCTCGATCTGCCGGCCGTTCTCGTCGGCGTAGCGCGTCACCTCCGACTCCTGGCGGCCGAAGCTCTTGGCCAGGAGGATGCCCGAGACGCTCAGGGTCTCCTGGGTGATCGCGGTCATCTCGGACAGCGACTCCTGCGTCTTCGTCGCGATGCGCGCCCTCACCTGGCCGACGCGGCGCTGGGCCACGACGAGCACCGGAGTGAGGACGAGGGCGACGATCGTCATCTGCCACGAGAGCAGGAGCATCGCGACGACGGCCGCGATCACGGTGACGGTGTTGCCGAGGACGCTCGAGACGGTGTTCGTGAGCACGTTGGCCACGCCGCCCACGTCGTTGGCGAGGCGCGACTGGATGACGCCGGTGCGGGTGCGGGTGAAGAAGCCGAGCTCCATCGCCTGCAGGTGGCGGAAGAGGCGGATGCGCAGCTCCCCCATGACCGTGTTGCCGACGGTCGCGGTGAGGTAGGTCTGCCAGACGCCGAGGATCGCCGAGAACGCCCAGACCAGCACCATGACGCCGACCAGCTCGAGCAGCACCGGGAGGTTCGGGCGTCCGCCTGGCGGGAAGAGCCCACGGTCGAAGGCCAGCTGAGTGAGGAGCGGGGGCACCACCGTGAGGGCGGCGCCGACGAGCACGAGGATCACGGTGAGCGTGAGCTTGGGGCGGTGGTCGCGGAAGAGTCCCGCGATGCGCCGGAGCAGGTCGTCGACCTTCGGAGCCGCCGCGTTGATCTCCCGCTGGCTGTCCGGATCGCTGCTCGAGATCCTCCCGCCGCGCGCCCCTCCGCGCATCCCGCCGCCTGCCGCGACGTCACCCATCCTGCTCACGGCTCGACCCTAGCCCCGCCCGTCCCCGGACCCCCGCCCTTCCGCCCACGGCGAAGTCGTGCAAGCCCGCGCCGCGCCGACGCGCCGTCCCGCACCCGATGCCCGTGCCGGGTACCTCCCCGGTGCCCGGTCTCGCCACGCCGCTCCACCGCTACTCGACCACCATGGGGTCCGCAGGTCTCGATACGCCGCTCCGCCGCTAGCCGCCCCCGGCCCGAGACGGCCGCCGCAGGCGCCGCTCCCCGTCGCCCGCCCCCGGCGCCGTGCCTCAGTCGGCCGCCCCCGGCGCCGTGCTCCCCTGGTGGCCGCCCCCGGCGCCACCGCACGACGAAGGCCCGGGTCCTGCGCAGCAGGACCCGGGCCTTCGTTCGTGCACCCTATTCCCCCCGACGAGCAGTGCTGACGGCCCGCGGGGGTGTCGTGGGCAAGGCGGAGGAGGAGAGCTGTAGCGGAGCTACCGCCGACGACGACAACGCCGCCCACGGCACCCCCGCGGGTCGTCAGCCCTTGGTGGCGCCGGCGAGGAGGCCGCGGACGAAGAACCTCTGGAGGGAGAAGAACACGATGAGCGGCACGATGATCGAGATGAACGCGCCGGCCGTGAGCAGCTCCCACGATTGGCCGTAGGAGCCGGTGAGGTCCTGCAGCGCCTTCGTGATCGGCAGCCCCTGTCCGGAGGTGAAGACCGTCGCGACCAGCAGGTCGTTCCAGACCCAGAGGAACTGGAAGATGCCGAAGGAGGCGATGGCGGGGACCGAGAGCGGGAGCACGATGCGGAAGAAGATCTGGCCGTGTCCGGCGCCGTCCACTCGTGCCGCTTCGATGACCTCGCCGGGGATCTCGGAGATGAAGTTGTGGAGCATGAAGATCGCGAGCGGGAGCGCGAAGATCGTGTGCGCGATCCACACCTTCGCGTAGGAGCCGTCCAACCCGTTCACCCCGAGGCCGGGGAGGATGTAGAGCCCTCCGATGCGCAGGCCGTCCGAGAACAGCTGCAGCAGCGGCACGAGCGCCATCTGGATGGGGACGATCTGGAGCGAGAACACGAGGACGAAGAGCGTGTTGCGGCCCTTGAAGTCGATCCAGGCGAACGCGTAGGCGGCGAGGCTGGCGATCGTGATCGGGATCAGCGCCGCCGGCAGCGTGATGACCAGCGAGTTCACGAACGCCTTGCCCAGGGTCAGGCTGTCGCCCGAGTTGAGCGCGTTCGCGTAGTTGTCGAGGGTGAAGCCGGGGTTGGCGAAGATCGTCCACCAGCCGGTCGTCTTGATGTCGTTCGCGGGGCGGAACGACGAGATGAACAGGCCGAGGGTGGGGACGGTCCAGATGACGGCGATGATCAGCGCGGCGAGAGTGGCGCCGCGCGACGTCGCCGCCTTCTTCACCTTGCCGCTGGCCGCCTCGATCCTGGACTCGCCGCGGGCGAGCGCGCGCTCGGTGCTGCGGTCGACCGGAACCTGGATCGGAGTGGGCGTGACGCTCATCGGATCTCCCTCTGCTTGGCGAGCTGGCGGGCGTTGTAGACGACGATCGGGAGCACGAGCAGGAACAGGATGACCGCGAGGGCCGCGCTGTAGCCGCTGCGGGCGCCGAGCTGGAACTGGCGGACCATCTCGAACGCGAGGACCGTGGTGTCGGAGCGGCCGCCGGTCATCGCCGAGACGATGTCGAAGACCTTCAGCGACGCGATCGAGATCGTCGTGAGGACGACCACGATCGAGGAGCGGATGCCGGGGACGGTGACGTTCCAGAAGGACTGCCACGCGCTGGTGCCGTCGAGCGAGGCCGCTTCGAGCTGCTCGGAGGGGACGCCCTTGATGGCGGCGGAGAGCACCGTCATGGCGAATCCGGCCTGGGTCCAGATGAGGACGACGACGAGGAACAGCGTGTTCCACGGCTCGAGTCCCAGCCAGTCGACCGGCGGGGCGCCGAAGGCGGTGAGGATGCCGTTGAGGAGGCCGATCTGCTCGCCCTGGCGCACGTCGTAGAAGAACTTGAAGATGATCGACGCGCCGACGAACGAGATCGCCATCGGCATGAAGACCAGCAGCTTGAAGAACTTCTCGCCGCGGCTCTTGTCGATGAAGACCGCGTAGGCGAGACCGATCGCGGTCGCCGTGATCGGGGCCAGGAGCACCCAGACCACCGTGTTGAGGAAGGCGGTGATGCCGTCGGGGCTGGTGAAGACCCAGACGAAGTTGTCGATGCCGGCGAATCCGGAGCCGTCGTTCTTCATGAACGCGTTGATGGCCGTCGTGATCGTCGGGTAGATCAGGCCGATGAGGATGAAGAAGGCGGCCGGTGCCATGAACGCGATGAGCTGGAGTCCGTAGCCCGCGCCTTTGCGGGACCGGAAGTCGAGCAGGAACAGCGCGCCGCCGATGACGGCGGCCACCACCGCGACCCAGAGGACGGAGTTGTAGAGGCCGAAGACCAGCAGGAGGACGACCGGCAGGACGACCGTCACCGCGAGCCGGAGGACCGTGTAGCCGGTGCCGCGGCGGGGCGCGATCTCGACGAAGAAGAGGATGAGCGCCACCACGGCCGCGAAGGCCAGGAGGATGAGCGGGATCTGCGCGAGCGGCGGGATTCCCGCCAGCCATTGGAAGAACCCCGAGATGGTGATGGGGGACATGGACGCCCTTTCGAGTGCGACTCTGGACTCAGGAGGGGCCCGGCCCCGGGATCCGTGGATTCGGGGGCCGGGCCGTCACAGCTGAGCCGCCACTCGGGAGCGGCGGCTCTGCTCCGCTGCTAGGAGGTGTAGCCGGCCTGGATCTCCTCGAGCGCCTGGTCGGTGCTCGTGCCGTCGATCCAGTCGACCATGCCCTTGAAGAAGCTGTCCGAGCCCACTGCCTTCGGCATGAGGTCGGACGCGTCGAAGCGGAACGTGGTGTCCGGGTTCTGGAGGATCGCGATGGAGTCCTTCAGGACGTCGCTGCCCGCGTTGGCCGGGTCGAGACCGGTGTTCGCGGAGATGACGCCGCCAAGGGAGACGCGGCTGTTGGCCCAGTCGGCGCTGGCCAGGTACTCCTGGACCTTCGCGGTGTCCTCGTCGTTCGAGAACGCGGCGACCATCTCGCCACCACCGGTGACGGCCTGGGCGTCGTCGGCCTTGACCGGCGGGGTGAGGAAGGCCCACACGTCGCCGTCCTCGGCCACGTTGGCGCCGGCCGAGGTCAGGAAGCCCTCGAAGAACGAGGCCTGGTGGGTCAGCGCGCAGGTGCCGTTCGCCATGTTCTGGGCGACGTCGCCGAAGGCGGTGGAGTTGATCGACTTCACGTCGCCGTAGCCGGCGTTGACGAGGGTCGGGTCGAGGAGGATCGATCCGACGGAGTCGAACGCGGACTTGATGGCCGGGTCGGTGAAGGGGGTGTCGCCCGCGACCCAGGAGTCGTAGACGTCGGGGCCGGCCTCGCGGAGGACGGCGTCCTCGATCCAGTCGGTTCCGGGCCAGCCGGAGGCCTCACCGGAGTTGAAGCCCGCGCACCAGGACGGTCCGCCGGTCTTCTCGGCGATCGTCTTGCCGAGCGCCTCCATCTCGTCCCACGTCGTGGGAACGGAGACGCCCCACTCCTTGAACTTGGCCGGGGAGTACCAGATGTAGCCCTTGACCGACGCCATCAGCGGCGCGCCGTACTGGGTGCCGTCGACCTGGCCGTACTTCTGCCAGTCCTCGGACCAGTTCTGCTTGACGTTGGCGAGGGCGCCCTCGGGGAGCTCCTGCACCTTGCCGGAGGCGACGGTGTCGGCGAGCAGACCCGGCTGCGGGAAGATCGCGAGGTCGGGGGTGTCGCCACCCTGGACCTTGATGCCGATCTGCTTCTCGAACTCCTTGTCGCCCGTGTACTTGATCTCGATGCCGCTCTCCTTCTCCCAGTCCGCCCAGGACTGCTCGAGAAGGGTGGCCTCGTCGCCGTTGATGGTGCCGTAGACGTTGACGACGCCGTCGGCGGTGCCGACCGCGCCGGCCGAGCTGCCGCCGCCGGCGTTCGGGTCGTTGGGGTCATTGCTGCTGGAGCAGCCCGCGAGTGCGATGCCGGCCGCTGCCAGAACGGCGACCGGGACGGTGATACGGCGGTGCAGGGATGACCGCATTCTTCCTCCTCATTGAGTGGTGGAACCAGCCGAGCAGGCCGCTCCTCGCCGATCGGAATCGGGAGGCTGTGGCGGCTCGAAGCGTGTGCCGCGACGACTCGGATGCTGGTGATGGCGATGCCAGGAGGAACTCCGAGCGGATCACCGGATTCGTGTGGGTGGGCTCCCACGGAGGGAAACCTTTCCACAAGAACGATGAAAGCACAACGCCGGTGATAGAGCGCTCTCTGAGATAACGATTCGGCGTCAGAACAGCGATCGCGGGGCCGGGGCCGAGCGGAGATCGATCTCGGCGCGACGCCCGGCCGCCGGGCGGGGTATAACTTCCTGGAACCGTTTCCAGCATCGAGGCCGGACGGTCGGGAGGAACGCCGTGCCAGGCATCGAAGAGGTGGCCGAGCTCGCAGGAGTGTCGAAGGCGACGGTCTCGCGCGCGCTCAGCGGCCGGGGCTACGTCTCCGCGGGGACGAAGCAGCGCGTCGAGCGCGCCGCGACGAGCCTGGGCTACGTCGTCTCCGCCAACGCCTCCAGCCTCGTCACCGGCCGCAGCAACAACATCGCCGTGATCATCCCGATCATCAACCAGTGGTTCTTCGCCGGGATCATCGAGGGCATCGAGCGCGCCCTGCTCGCCGCCGGCTACGACCTGCTCCTCTACAACATCGACAAGCACCTCGACGCCCGCCGGAGCGTGTTCGAGTACTACCTCGTCCGCAAGCGCGTCGACGCGATCGTCGCCGTCACGCTCGAGATCTCGCCGCACGAGACGGAGGCGCTCCTCGCCCTGGGCAAGCCCATCGTCGGCATCGGCGGCGAGCTCCCCGGCATCCCCACCTTCAGCATCGACGACGTCGCCGCCTCCCGCCTCGCCACGGAGCACCTGCTCTCCCTCGGCCACGAGCGGGTCGTCCACATCGGCGGGCTCGCGGAGGAGGAGATGGACTTCCACGTCCACACGCAGCGCCGCGACGGCTTCCGCCAGGCGCTCGCGGCCGCCGGCCTCGAGCCGGGCGCGCAGGACATCGTGCCCACCACCTTCGACATCCCCGGCGGGCACAGCGCCGGACGGCAGGTCCTCGGCGACCCGCGGACCCGGCCGACGGCGATCTTCGCCGCCTCCGATGAGATCGCGATCGGGATCATCCTCGCGGCGCGCGAGCTCGGCCTCTCGGTGCCCGAGGACGTCTCCGTCATCGGGATCGACGACCACCCCCTCGCCGAGCTCTTCGGTCTCAGCTCGATCCGCCAGGACCCGCGCCAGCAGGGCGAGCTCGCAGTCGCGCTGGTGCTGGACGCGCTGGCCGCCCTCGGTCGCGGCGAGCCCCCTCCCCCGGCCCGCCACACGCTGATCCCCGCCTCGCTGGTGATCCGCACCAGCACCTCGGCGCCGCGGGGGGCGAGAATCGGAGCATGAGCGACTCCGACACCCCCACCGTCCGCGACGTCCCCGAGCGGTCCCGCTTCGTGATCGAGGTCGGCGGCACCCCGGCCGGCTTCGCCGCGTACACCCGTCAGGGCGACGAGGTGACGCTCACCCATACCGTCGTCGACGACGCGTGGGAGGGCCACGGCCTCGGGAGCATCCTCTCGCGGGCCGCGGTCACCGCGATCACGGAGGCGGGCGGCACGGTCGTCCCGCGCTGCCCCTTCGTCGCGGCCTGGCTGCGCAAGCACCCCGACGTCGACGCCCGGGTCCGCTGGCCCGAGGACTGACTCACTCCGGGGGCGTCCTGCTCCCGATCTCCTGGAGCGCCCAGGTGTTGCCGTCCGGATCGGCGAAGTACGCGTACTGCACGCCGCCCAGGTCCTGGACCTCGCTGATCTCGAGCGAGCGGCCGACGAGCTCCGCGCGAGCGGCGGCGATGTTGTCGACGACGAGGTGGAGGGAGCGGACGACGCCCTCCTCCGGACCGGGGCCCATCCCGCTGCCGACCACGATCGAGCAGGCCGAGCCGGGCGGGGTGAGCTGGACCACGCGCATCGCGGCGGAGGGCCGCACGTCGTGGTCGAGGTGGAAGCCCATCACCTCCGTGTAGAAGGCGACCGCGCGGTCGACGTCGCCGACGGGGAGGGGGACGAGCTCGAGTCGCATCTGCACGCGACCAGTGTGCCGCGCGGCGGAACCGCGCGGGAGGGGTCAGTCCCGCGGGCCGACGACGAGGCGCTCGTGCATGATCTCGACGGCGCGCTCGAGGACGCGGCGGTCCTCGAGGGTGAGATCGGCGAAGATCGGCGTCAGCGCGTCGCCGAGGTCGGTCCGCCAGGCGTTCAGCGCGTCCGCGCCGGCGGGAGCCAGGCGGATCTGCCAGGCGCGCGCGTCGAGGGGATCGGCGATCCGGTCGAGCCAGCCGGTCTCGACGAGGTTCTTCACGATCTTGGTCATCGTGGGCTGCGAGACGCGGCTCTGGGAGGCGAGCTCCCCCAGGCGCATCGGGCCCATCGAGAGGAGCACCGAGAGCGTGCGCCAGACGGCCTGCGACTCCTGGTTGCCGGTCGCCTGGGCGGCGAGGCGGGTGATCCGGTGCGTCACCGAGACGAAGTCGCTCAGGAGCTCGCTGAGCGAGACCTCGCTGGGCGGGACGTCGCGGGCGGGGAGCCCGGCGAGCAGATCGTGAGCAGTCACGCTCCGATCCTAGGGGCGCGTGCCTCGAACGGCCGGGAACGACGAAGGGCGCCGCCTCCGAGGAGACGACGCCCTGCGTCTGCAGGCGGGCCTGCATCACCCCGACGAGCGACCGGCCGGAGCCGGCACCCGCGACGGGTGAAGGGAATTACTTGACGGTGACGGTCGCGCCGGCGCCCTCGAGCTGAGCCTTGGCCTTCTCGGCGGTCTCCTTGTTGACGGCCTCGAGGACCGCCTTGGGGGCACCGTCGACGAGCGCCTTCGCCTCACCGAGGCCGAGGCTGGTGAGGGCGCGCACCTCCTTGATGACCTGGATCTTCTTCTCGCCGGCGGCCTCGAGCACGACGTCGAACTCGGTCTGCTCCTCGACCTCTTCGGCGGGGGCGGCCGGGCCGGCCACACCGGCGGCGGCGACGGGCGCCGCAGCGGTGACCTCGAAGACCTCTTCGAACTTCTTGACGAACTCCGAGAGCTCGATGAGCGTGAGCTCCTTGAAGGCCTCGATGAGCTCGTCCTGCGTGAGCTTTGCCATGATTTTTCTCCTTGTTTTTCTTTGTCTACGAACCGCGCGCGCACTGCTTCCCGGAAGGGGAAGACGTCAGCTCGCGGACTCCTGCTTCTCGCGCAGCGCCTCGACCGTGCGAACGGCCTTCGAGAGCGGAGCGTTGAACAGATATGCGGCGCCGAACAGCGAGGCCTTGAAGGCGCCGGCGAGCTTGCCGAGCAGAACTTCGCGGGACTCGAGGTCGGCGAGCTTGCCCACCTCTTCTGCGGTCAGCGGGTTACCGTCGAAGTAACCGCCCTTGACCACGAGGAGAGGGTTTGCCTTGGCGAAGGCACGCAGCGACTTCGCGACGGCGACAGGGTCGCCGTGCACGAACGCGATGGCCGAGGGGCCAGCGAGCTCGTCGTCGAAGGACGAGATACCGGCGTTGTTCGCCGCGATCTTGGTCAGCGTGTTCTTCACCACGGCGTAGGTTGCGTGCTCACTGATGTCCTTGCGCAGCGTCTTGAGCTGAGCAACAGTGAGACCGCGGTACTCGGTCAGCAGAACGGCCGTCGAGCTCTGGAACTTCTCCGTGAGTTCGGCAACCGAGGCTTCCTTGTTCGCCATGGCTACTCCTGTGAATTCTCGTGCCGGTAGCCCGAAGGCAGGCAAAGAAAAAAGCTCCGGCACAGGGGCGCGGAGCTTCGGGATCGCGGTGAGGCGGAACTGAACTCGTGCACCTGCGCGGGCAATTCGCTTCGCGAATCCTTCGTCCGGTGGCGATCCGCGGGGCCGGGGCCCTGCTCGTGCGCACACCGGAAACCGGCGGTCTTTGGCTTCGGGAAGCGTACGTCATCGCGGCGCGCGGGCGCAAGTCGAGGAGGAGGGTCCTCGCGCGGGATGCTGGAGGCATGACCGGCCCGACCCCCGACTCCGCCCGCGACGTCGACTCCGCGATCGCCTCGGTGGAGGGCGAGCTCAGCACCCTCTTCAACCGTGTGCGGGCGGCGATGCGCTCCTACGCCGAGCGTCTCCACCCGGAGCTGACGCCACTGGGCTACAAGACGATCTCGGCGCTCGAGCGCCGCGGACCCGTGCACTCGGGCGTGCTGGCCGAGCTCCTCGAGATGGACAAGTCGGCGCTCAGCCGCCAGATCACGGCGCTCGACCGCCTCGGCTTCCTCGAGCGCACCCCCGACCCGCAGGACGGCCGCGCCACGATCCTCTCGGTGACTCCGGCGACCGCCGCGCGGCTGCGCGAGATCCGCAGCTCGAACCAGGCGCTGATGCACGAGGAGCTGCGCAGCTGGGCGCTCGCCGACGTCGAGCTCTTCGCCTCTCTCCTGCACAGGATCAACGACCTTGACATCTGACGCTTAGCACCCCGTCCGTTCGGGGACAATCGCCGGACGCCGCCCGCTCGACTGCGTAGTTTCGGAGGCGATGGACCAGCACTCCTCCTCTCTCCTCCCCCACGACGTCGACGGCGCGCTCGGCTTCGCGCGCGGTCTGAGCGCCGACGCGCTCCGGCCCGGCACCGGTCGCACCGCCGAACTGCACGGTCTCCTCGAGCGCCTCGCTCGGCACGACCTCGGCGTCGCGCGTGCGGTGGAGCCGCACCTCGACGCTCTCGCGATCCTCGGCGAGGCGGAGCTCGACCCGTCCGGACTCGGAGTCGCCGCCGACGCCGCCTGGGGGGTCTTCGCGGCCGAGGGAGGTGGGGATCCTCTGGTCGCCCGCGAGAGCGACGGCGACTGGCTGCTCGACGGAGTGAAGCCCTGGTGCTCGCTGGCCGACCGCCTCGACGCCGCCCTCGTCACCGCCCACGTGGGGAACGGCTCCGGCGAGCGCCGCCTCTTCGCCGTGGCGCTGCGCGACGGGACGGCGACGCCGGAGCAGGACGCCTGGCACGCGCGGGGCCTGACGGAGGTGCCCAGCGGACCGGTCCGCTTCTCCGGCACCCGCGCCGTCCCCGTGGGCGACGCCGGCTGGTACCTCTCGCGACCCGGCTTCGCCTGGGGCGGCATCGGCGTCGCCGCCTGCTGGCACGGCGGAGCCCTCGGAGTCGCGGCCGCCGTCGCGGCAGCGGCCGCCCGACGCGAGGACCCGCACCTCCTGGCCCACCTCGGAGCGATCGACACGGCGCTCTCCGCATCGCGCCGGGCACTGGACGAGGTCGCCGCGGCGGTCGACGCGGGCGAGGCCGACGGCCCCCGCGGCTCGCTGCTCGCCAAGCGCGTGCGGGCGAGCGTCGCCGGAGCGGTCGAGGAGATCCTGCTCCGCGCCGGCCGCGCGCTCGGCCCGGCTCCGCTCGCCCTCGACGCCGAGCACGCCAAGCGCGTCGCCGACCTCGCGCTCTACGTCCGCCAGCACCACGCCGAGCGCGACGACGCCGCTCTCGGCCGCGCCGTGCTCGCCTCGGGCGAGGCGGCCTCCTGGTGAGCCGGCCCTTCGACGGGCGCCTCGAAGGCACTCCTCTCGAGCGCTGGACCGCGGACGGCCGCCGCGACCGCCTCCCGGAGCTGACCCTGCCCGACGGGATCCGGCGCGTCCTGGTGGTCGTGGCGCATGCCGACGACGAGACCCTCGGCTGCGGCGGCACCATCGCGCTCGCGCGTCGGCGCGGGATCGCGGTCGACGTCGTCGTCGTGACCGACGGAGCCGCGGCCCACGGGGAGCGGGACGCGGACCTCGCCGCCGAGCGCCGGCGGGAGGCCTCGGACGCACTGGCGGAGCTCGGCCCCGGCATCGGGCTCGCCTTCCTCGACGTGCCGGACTCGGCGACCCCGGAGCACCACGAGCGCATCGCACGCGAGGTGCGCGAGCGGGCGGCCGGCGCCCCCGGGACCGTCCTGCTCCTCTCCACCTGGACCGGGGACGGGCACCGGGACCACCGCGTGGTCGGCGAGATCTGCGCGGAGGTCGCGCGCGAGCGCGGGCAGCCGCTGCTCGCCGCGCCGATCTGGCTGTGGCACTGGGCGGACCCGGAGGACCCCGAGGTGCCGTGGGGCGATCTCGTGCGCCTGCCGCTCGACGACGAGCTGCTCGAGCGCACCCGCCGCGCCCGCTCCCGCTACCCCAGCCAGACCCGCCCCGCGCCCGACGGGACCGGTCCGGTGCTCCATCCGCTCTTCCTGCGCACCTTCACCGGGGACGACCGGCTGGTGAGGATCGCATGAGCTACTTCGACGAGCTGTACGCCCGCCACGAGGACCCGTGGGGGTACACGAGCCGCTGGTACGAGCAGCGCAAGCGCGCCCTGACCCTCGCGAGCCTGCCGGAGCAGCGCTACGGCTCCGTGCTGGAGATCGGCGCCTCGATCGGCGTGCTGGCCGAGGCGCTGGCCGACCGGGCCGACCGCCTGCTGGCGATCGACGTGTCGAGCGCCGCCGTCGAGCGCGCCGCCCGCCGCCTCGCTCCGCTCGAGCACGTGCGGGTCGAGCACCACGACATCACCCGCGGCGTGCCCGAGGGTCCGTTCGACCTGGTCGTGCTCTCGGAGGTCGGCTACTACCTCGGCGACGCCCTCCCCGGCGTGCTGCGCACCATCCGCGACGCCCTCGCCCCCGCGGGGGAGCTCGTCACCGTGCACTGGCGGCATCCGATCGAGGGGCTCGCTTTGGACGGCGACGCCGTGCAGTCCGCCGTGGCGGAGCTGGGCCTGCACCGCCTCGCCCGCCACGAGGAGGAGGACGTCCTGCTCGAGGTCCACGCCCGCGACTCCCGCTCGGTCGCCCGCCGGACGGGGCTGGTGTGAGCCGGCTCGCGCAGGTGCTGGTCGTCGTCCCGGCCCTCGACGAGGAGGAGCGGATCGGCGGCCTGATCGCCTCCGTCCGGGCGAGCGCGACCCACCTCGCCCATCGGGCGCCCGGAATCGGGATGCGCCTCGTGGTCGCCGCGGACGGCTGCTCCGACGCGACCGTCGAGCGGGCCCGTGCCGCCGGCGCCGAGGTGCTGGAGCTCGCCCGCTGCGGAGTCGGCGCCGCCCGCTCCGCCGGGATCGCGCACGCCCTCTCCTCCGTCACCGCTCCGCTCGAGCAGGTGTGGATCGCCAACACCGACGCCGACACCGTGGTCCCCCGCGACTGGCTGGCCGCCCACGTCGAGCACTCCCGACGGCACGACGCGCTGCTCGGCACGGTCCGGCCCGACCCGGCCGACCTCTCCCCCGGTGCCTACTCGCGCTGGCGAGACGTCCGCGCGCGGGAGGAGTCGATCGGCAGCATCCACGGCGCGAACCTCGGCGTCCGCGCGAGCGCATACCTCGCGGCGGGCGGCTTCGGCCGGGAGCCGCTGCACGAGGACGTCCTGCTCGTCGAGCGGCTGCGCGCGAGCGGCGCCCGGGTCGGAGCGACGGACCGCGGCGAGGTGGTCACCTCCGGCCGCCGCGACAACCGGGTCGAGGGCGGCTACGGCCACTACCTCAACGCTCGCTTCCCGTCCGAGACGTCTCCGGCCTGCGGCTGAATCGGGTACACGCGCACGCGGAACACGATGCGAGGGGTCCCTGTCAATGGTCGGGCCGTGGTTTGTCACGGATTGCGCAGGAGAGTCAAATGGGTGTCGAGCACGACCCGGTGCTCTCCGATGGAAGGGTCACCGCATGAATCCCCGCCTCGTCCTGCTGGCACTGGTCGCCTTCACCGCCTACGTGTTCGGCTCCCGCGCCGGCCGTGGCCGCTACGAAGAGCTGCGCCACCTCGCACTCGGCGTGTGGAACGACCCGGCCACGAAGAAGACCCGCAAGAAGCTCAAGAAGACCTCCAAGCGCGAGGCCAAGCAGCTCACCGCCATCGCGAGCAAGGCCCGCGACAAGGTGCAGCGCCGCCTCCGCTGACCCCCGCTTCCACGACTCACCGGACACCGGCCCGCCGGTGTCTCCGCTCGCATCGGAACGGCCGATCGAGCACGAACTGAAGGAGAAACATCATGGGCATCATCAGCTGGATCATCCTCGGCCTCATCGCCGGGGCGCTCGCCAAGCTCATCCTCCCGGGCAAGCAGGGCGGCGGATGGATCATCACGATCGTCCTCGGCATCGTGGGCGCGCTGCTCGGCGGCTTCCTCAGCACGCTGTTCGGCATCCAGGACGCCGTCAACGGCATCAACATCGTGAGCATCATCGTCTCCGTCGTCGGTGCGATCGTCGTCCTCCTCATCTACGGCGCGATCGTCGGCCGCAAGTCCCGCGCGTAAGTCGCGCTCCCCGAAGGCCCCCGGCATCCGTGCCGGGGGCCTTCGGCGTTCCCGGGAGGGCACACCGGTGGTCGGGGGATCCGACTCCTCCTCCGCGGGGAAGCTGGATGTCCGCCGAGCGCGCAAGGGGTTGATGCTGGGAGCCGCAGGCGATGGACTGGAGGCACGACGGCGCGGCTCCACTGCGCCCTCGCCCCGACGAAAGGACGTACTCGCTCATGAGCGACGACACCGCAACGGTCCCCACGATCACCCTGAACAACGGCGTGGAGATCCCGCAGCTGGGCTTCGGCGTGTTCCAGATCGACCCGGCCGAGACCAAGGACGCGACCCTGGCGGCCCTCGAGGTCGGCTACCGCCACATCGACACCGCCGAGATGTACGGCAACGAGGCGGGCGTCGGCGAGGCCGTCCGCGCCTCCGGCCTCGACCGGTCCGAGGTCTTCGTGACCAGCAAGCTCAACAACGGCTTCCACGCCCGCGAGGACGCTCTCGCCGCGATCGACGTCACCCTCGGCGAGCTGAAGTTCGACTACGTCGACCTGTTCCTCATCCACTGGCCGCTCCCGAACGTGGGCGACTACCTGGAGACCTGGAAGGCGATGGAGGAGATCTACCGCAGCGGCAAGGCGAAGGCCATCGGCGTCTCCAACTTCCAGACCAACCACCTCAACCGGCTCCGCGCCGAGGCGACCATCGTCCCGGCCGTGAACCAGATCGAGGTGCACCCCTACCTCGTGCAGCAGGAGCTCCGCGCCTACGGCACCGAGCACGGCATCGCGACCGAGGCCTGGTCGCCGATCGCGCAGGGCCTCGTCCTCGACGACGACACCATCACCCGCATCGCGCGGAACGTCGACCGCAGCCCGGCGCAGGTCGTGCTCCGCTGGCACATCCAGCGCGGCGACATCGTCTTCCCGAAGTCGGTCACCCGCAAGCGCGTGGAGGAGAACTTCGCCCTCTTCGACTTCGAGCTCGACGACGAGGCGATGACCGACATCACGGCGCTCGACCGCGGCCACCGCACCGGCCCCGACCCCGACACCTTCAACTACATCCCGAGCTGATCCTCGGCTCCACGGAGCGCGCCCGGCCTGCAGTCATCCTGCGGACCGGGCGCGCTCGTGCGTGGGGCGGCGAGCCGAGCCGCGCACGAACAGGGCGGGTCTCGAGACGCCGCGCTGCCGCTCCTCGACCGGCACGGTCACGGGCCGACCGCACCCCTGCTGATCGAGGAGCGGGCGCAGCCCGCGTATCGGGATCCACCCCACCGACGAACAGCGCGGATCCCGATGCGCCGGGCCCGCGGGTCAGCCCTGCTGCGAGTCGCGCCAGGAGTGCTCGGGGGCGTAGCCGAGGACCTCGCGGGCGTGGTCGATCGAGAGCAGGGTGCCGGTTGTCCCGAGGTCGCCGCGCAGCTCGACGCCGGGGAACACCTCGGCCACCAGCTCGGCGTTGGGGCGCGTCATCACGGTGTCGGCCGCGGCGATGATGAAGCGGTCGAACCCGGTCGTCTCGGCGAGCAGCGCCTTCTCGACCGCCTGCGCTCCGTCGCGTCCGTCGATGTAGCCCCAGAGGTTCCACTTGCGCAGCAGCGCGTCGGAGTCGAACGACGGGAACTCGGCGTAGTCGGCCTCGTCCATGACGTTCGAGAAGCGCAGGCCCGTGATCTTCAGGTCCGGGTGCCAGCGGCACAGCTCGATCGCCATCTGCTCCTCGAGGTGCTTGGTGAGCGAGTAGACCGACTCCGGGCGCGCCGGGTACTGCTCGTCGACCGGGATGTAGGGCGGCGGGACGTCGAAGGGCAGGCCCAGCACGGTCTCGCTGGAGGCGTAGACGACGTTGCGGATGCCGGCACGGATCGCTCCGTGGAAGGCGTTGAACGTCGCGATCATGTTGTTGTGGAACGTGGCGACGTCGGGCACGAGGCCCGGCGCGGGTATCGCGGCGAGGTGCACGAGCGCGTCGATGCCCTCGTACTGGTCGTTCACCGACTGCAGCGCGTCCACGACCTGGCCGTAGTCGGCGATGTCGATGCGGACGAAGCCCGCGCCGCGGTCCCCCGCGCGGTCCAGGTTGAAGACCTCGTGCCCGGAAGCGCGGAGGCGGGTGACGACGTGGCGGCCGAGCTTGCCGGATCCACCGGTGACTGCGATTCTCATGCTCGAACGCTAACGGGCCTGAGCGACGAGGGACGAGGGTTGCGGATCAGCTCCGGGCATGGAGCGAGATCGCGCCGCCGACCTCGGGCGTCGTCTCGTCGGCGACGAGCTCCGTCCAGCGGCGGAGCACGGCGGCGCCGGCCGCGTCGTTCACGGCTCCGTCGACGACGAGGACCGGGTAGGGCTTCTCGGGCACGCCCTCTGTGGGCCGCACGTCGACGTGGGCGACGTCGTAGGCGTGCTCGAACAGCCAGTCGGCCATCGCGTAGTCGCTCCGGGAGTCGCCGACCGTGCGCCAGCGCTGCGGGATCGCGCCGGTCGCTCCGAGCAGCTCCACGGCGCGCTGGGCGCCGAGGTCCTTGCCGAGCCGGTTCGACTCGATGTCGGTCGAGATGACGGTCGGGTCGATGCGGAAGTCGACCGTCCCCTCCTCGTTCGGGTACCGGATGCCGCGGCGCTCGACTCCGAGGCCCGCGGCGGTCATGATCTGCAGGGCGTCGGCGTCGAACACGAGCTGGCGCTCGAGGTAGTCCTCGCTCGGCAGGTCGACCAGCTGCTCGGCCGAGACCATGGCGCGCTTGGTCTCGTCGAAGAAGACCAGGTCGTCGTAGTCGGAGCGGATCATCCGCTCGAGGTCGCGGGCCACCGGCTCGGGGATCGCGAGCGACTCGTCGACGATCGGCTCCGAGGTGCCGCGGTAGTCGACGGTGAACCAGACGGCGCCCTTCTCGCAGACGCAGACGATGCGGGCCTCGGCCGAGACGCCGCGCTCGAGGAGCGCGGGCAGGACCCGCTCGCGCAGGAACGCGTCGGAGCGGCCCGTGTTGAACACGATCGGGATGCCGGCGTTGGCCAGGGTGACGAGGTCGTCGGCGATCTCGGGGATCGAGATCGTGCGCGTGACGGGGCTCGCGATGGGCCCGTCGACGTCGAGGAGCAGGCCGAGCGGAGGGGGTGTGGAGGTCATCGTGTCCCATTCTGCCGTGCCGGGGCCGCTCGACGCCTCCGTGACCGCCTCCGCGCGGGCGGAGCGGTTCAGGAGGCGGGGACGACGAGGGTGCGCTGGGCGGTGGTGCCGTCGGGAGCGAGGACGGCGAGGGTGATCAGGGTCTCGGAGTCGCGGCAGACGGCGGTGACGGCGGTGTAGCCGGACGCCGCGAGGTCGACGGGCTCGCCCGCGCTCGCGTCGGTGGTACCGACGGCCAGGCGGGCGGTGGCACCTCCGCTCGTCTCCCACGACAGGGCGAGCGGGACGGAGGCGGTGCGGTCGCCCTCGCAGTCGACGGAGGCGGGGGTGGAGGCGAAGGAGACGATCGCGGGAGGAGCATCGGATCCGGTGCCCGGCTCGGTGCCGGACGGAGCGGCGGAGACCGTCGGTGCGGGGGCGGCGGCGCCGTCGGCCGCCTCCGCGGAGCCGGGAGCGGCGGACGTCGCCGGAGCGGTCCCGGACGGCGCCGAGGACGGGCCCGCGGACGCCGTGGCTGCGCCGGGCGCTCCCCCGCCGGCGGGCCGGACGAGCAGCACGATCGCGAGGACGACGGCGACGAGTCCGAGGGCGGCGAGGACGATCCCGGTGGTGCGGGCGGAGCGGGACGGCATCGGTCCTCCTGGGACGGGACGGGACGGGCGGAAGAGACAGGGGGCGCGGGGCCGGACAGACGCGACCGACGGGCGGGAG
>NZ_PSWH01000025.1:0-52483 GCF_002932105.1 Rathayibacter sp. AY1C1
GTCCGGGGGTCGGGGGCTGTGGGGAGGGATCGGGCCGTGGACTGAGCGGCCGGCGGGTTCGCGACCCGACCGGTCGTCGTGCTCGGAGCATCCCGACCACTGCCGCGCAGGATCCCGCCGATCACGCCCCGTTCGGGCCTCCTGGCCCGACCTCCCGCCGCCTAGGCTGGCGCGGAGGAGGCGACATGGAGCCGAAGGACCGGCGCGACGAGGACCCCTCGAGCGGGCCGTCGGAGCCGCGTCCGGGGGACGGGCCGACGCCGTCGGAGCAGGCGCTGCGCGCGATCCGCGATGTCGCGAACGGGGCGGACCCGACGAACGAGGCGTTCCGGCTGTCGAACGACTTCACCGACCGGCAGGCCGAGCGGCTCCGGAGCCTCCTCGCGCGCTTCCGCCGCGGGCGCTGACCGGCGCGAGGCTCCCGGCCTCCGCCAGTGCGCGACCGATCGCCGTGCGCCGGTCGCGCCGGTGATCGCCGAGGCGGCGCCCCGACCGCCCGGCGCCACCCCGAACGGCCGCTATCCGCGCCCTCGCAGGCCGCGGACTCACTCCGCCGGCCCGCTCCGCCGCCCCGCATCACCCCCGAATGGCCGCGATCCGCGCCCCTTCACGCCGCGGACGCCCCGCACGAGCCCACTCCTCCGGCGCTCGGCTAGCCTCGGAGGCACCCGCGAGGAAGGCCCGCATGACCCACGACACCGCCTCGGCCGCCCCGACCCTCGAAGCCGTCGCCGCGCTGGCCGGAGTCTCCCGCGCGACGGTCAGCCGGGTCGTCAACGACTCCCCGCGCGTGAAGGACGGCGCCCGGACGGCCGTGCTCGCCGCGATCGAGCAGCTCGGCTACGTGCCCAACCGCGCCGCGCGCTCCCTCGCCAGCCGCCGCACGCAGACCGTCGCGCTCGTGGTGCCGGAGTCGGCGGCGAAGGTGTTCGCGGATCCGTTCCTCGCCTCGGTCGTGCAGGGCGCCGCGATGGCCTTCGCCGGCACCGAGTACACGCTCACCATCGTGATCGCGTCGGAGGCGGCGCCCGAGAAGACGCGGCGCTACCTGCTCGGCGGCAACGTCGACGGCGCGCTCGTCGTCTCGCACCACAGCGGCGACCACTCCTACGCGCAGCTCGGCGCCTCGCTCCCCGTGGTCTTCGGCGGGCGGCCGCTGACGGAGGAGGGCGGCAGCTACTTCGTCGACGTCGACAACACCGGAGCGGCGCGCACGGTCACCGAGCACCTCCTGGGCCTCGGCCGCACGGCCCCCGCGATGATCGCGAGCCGCCAGGACATGCCCGCCGCGATCGACCGCCTGTCGGGCTGGCGCTCGGCCGTCACCGCCGCGGGGCTCGACGACTCGCTCGTCGAGTACGGCGACTACTCGCCCGAGGACGGCGCGACCGCGATGCGCCGCCTGCTCGACTCCGGGCGGCCTATCGACGCGGTCTTCGCCTCCAACGACCAGATGGCGGCGGGCGCCCTGACGGCGCTGCGCGAGCGCGGCCTCACGGTGCCGGGCGACATCGCGCTCGCGGGATTCGACGGCGACTACTTCGCCGAGGCGAGCGAGCCGCGCCTCACCACGGTGCGCCAGCCCTCCACGGGCCTCGGCGAGGCGATGGCGGACCTGCTGGTGCGCCTCCTGGCCGGCGAGGAGGTGCAGCGCGTGACGCTGCTGCCGACCGAGCTGCTGGTGCGCGGCTCCACGGTCGCGGGCGCGTGACCCTGCGCCGCCCTGCGCGGATCCGCTCGCTGAGTCGCCCGGATCGGCTCCCCGCTGCGGTGTGTCGCGAGCCGATCCGGGCGACTCAGCGCGGGACGGGCTCGTCGGGGATCTCGAGCAGGTGGAAGGGACCCCGGGGGAGCGGGCCTGTGCTCCACAGCGCGACGACGGCCCAGCCGAGGTCGGCGTGGGCGACGGCGCCCTCGGGCACAGTCCGGGTGAAGAGCGCGTAGTCGATCCCGTCGAGGGGGAGGGGGCTCACGTCCCACGCGGGCCGGTCGGCGGCCAGCTCCTGGGCCCGCGCCTCCGCCGCCACCATCGCCGCTCGCGTCCGGTCCCCGGGCAGGCCGGCGGGGATCACCGAGAGGAGGAGCGAGCCGATCGCGAGCGCGGCCGTCGCGACCGGGTCGGTGACCACTCCGTGCACCGAGCCGCGCGGCCCGAGGCGGACACCGGTCAGCCGCAGCGTGCGGACCGAGTACGAGCCGCCGTCCCGCTCGGCGCGGACGGCGAGGTCGTCGACGGGCCCGTCGTCCGTCCGCCCGCTCCCGTCGACGGACCACGGATCGGAGACGGGGACCAGCGCGCGCACGCCCTCATCCGACTCCCTGCGGCGCCGCCGGTCAAGAGGCGCAGCTCGTTCAGGGGTCCTCGTTGAAGTTAGATCGAGAGCCGAGCGACCCTGAGCTCTGCTGTGCGGAGAGATCAGTTCAGGCTTAGAAAGTTCTGCGCGGCCTCCGGGGTACGACAGGAAGGCAAAGCCGCCTGAGGCGCGGCCCTCTGAGTGGGCGGCCAGCAGTTGGAGCAAGACCGCCTCAACCGTCGACGATGCGACTGTCGGGGGCAGAGTGGTGCACCATGAACGGATGACTGCACTGGAAGAAGAACCAGGCTCGGATGTTCCGATCTGGCCCGTATTCGTGGTTCCGGTACTCCAGATATTGGAGTCGGGCGATGTGCTCCATCGGAAGGACGTGTTCGGAAGAGCGGCAGATGTTCTGGCGCTCACACCGAGGGCCCGTGCGGAAACCCTGCGGACGGGTGGCCTTCGGTATACCCAACGGATCGGCTGGGCCCTCTCGAACTTGATGAAAGCCCGATGGATCGAGCGTCCGCTGAGAGGCCACTACTCAATAACGGCCGACGGTCGTGAGGCCCTCGCTCGCCATGCCGGTGGGTTCGACTACGCGAGTGCGCGTCAGATCTTCGCCCCCTTCTGGCCGAAGGATGTAGAGAAGCAGCGGGTCAGCGAGAGCGAAGCGGTCGATCATCCGCTGGACACGCAGGTGCTGGATCCCGTCGAGCAGATCGAGGACGCGATCTCGCGTATCGAGGCAGAGGTCGGTGAGGAGCTTCTCGCCCGGCTTCGCGATAGTCACCCTGACTTTTTCGAGCAGGCTGTCGTCGATCTGCTGCTTGCGATGGGCTACGGAGGGGCTGAGCAGCGAGGCAAGCGCATCGGCGGTACCGGGGACGGTGGAGTAGACGGCGTCATCGACCAGGATGCTCTTGGCTTGGAACGCGTCTACGTTCAAGCGAAGAGATACCGGGCTGGGAGCAATATCAGCCGGGAGACGATTCAGGCTTTCGTCGGAGCTCTGCACGGTTTTGGTGCTTCAAGGGGAGTATTCCTGACTACGTCCGCATTCACCCCGGCTGCAACCAGCTACGCGAACGCAGTCCAGTCCCGCGTCGTCCTCATCGACGGAGAGCGTCTCGTGGGGCTGATGATCAAGTACCGAGTGGGCGTCCAGGTGAAGGAGACGTACACAGCGGTCGAGATTGATGCGGACTTCTTCGACTGATGTGGGAGGGCGGCCGCTGAGGTGCCCGGATCGGCTGGCAGTTCCGGCGTGTCGCGAGCAGATCCAGGCACCTCAGTGCGGAGGCGTGAAGGCCCGCAGGCGCGGCTCAGAACTCCTCGTAGTTGTAGGGCTCCGGGTCCTCGTCGATCACGGGGCGAGCGATCGTGGCGCGGTTGCTCTTGATGCGGGAGCGGATGTCCTCGACGGCGGCCTCGACGGCGCCGGTGGTCGACTCCTCGTCCTTGATGGAGACCTCGACGGGGACGGCGACGAGCTCGCTGCTCGCGTCGAGCGTCATCTTCGCCTCGATGAGCTCGCCGTCCTCGGTGAACGCCGGGACCGTGACCGCTTCGGAGTGCTCCTGGCGGTCGATCGCGGTCACCAGGTCGAGGAGGGCCTCGGTCACGGCGTCGGTCGTCACGAAGCTCTTGGAGGCGTAGGTCAGCTGCTGCATGCCTCCACTCTCCCGAACGGGAGCGCCCCTCGCGCGGGGTTGCGCCTTGTCGGCCCAGCCCGTAGCGGAGGGGCAGCACGACCGGCGCGGGCGCGAGGAGTCAACCCTCTAGGCCGCGATCCGGGCGTCCGCTTCCCTGGTGGCGGGGCTTCGGGAGGAGGCGCGGGGGTCTCGGGATCCCGGGGCCCCGGCACTCGATCGGGAGGGGACCGGATGCGGCGGAGCGGCCGGGGACTCCGCGGCGACAGGGCGTTCCAGGGCGCCTTCCTGATCGGAGTCGGCCTCATGGCGGCCGTCGACGAGATCGTCTTCCACCAGATCCTCGCCTGGCACCACTTCTACGACCGCTCCACTCCGGCGATCGGCCTGCTCTCGGACGGGCTGCTGCACGCGGCCGAGATCCTCGCGCTCGTCGGCGGCGGCTTCCTGCTCGCCGACGCCCGGCGCCGATCCGCTCTGCGTCCGCGCACGGCGTGGGCCGCGGGGCTCACGGGGGCGGGGCTGTTCCAGCTGTGGGACGGAGTCGTCGACCACAAGCTGCTCCGGGTGCACCAGGTGCGCTACGACGTCGACCTGCTGCCCTACGACTCCGCCTGGATCGCCTCCGGAGCGGTGCTGCTCGTGGCGGGACTGCTCCTCCTGCCGCGGCGACGGCGCGCGACGGCGTGACCCCGCACCCCGACCACTCCCTGCTCGACCCGGGCCTGCTGCTCCTGGTCCCGCTGGCCGCGGCGGCGGCGCTCGGAGGAGGCGCCGCGGCCCTCGAGCGGCGGCGCGGACGGCCGTGGCCGCTGCACCGGACCGCCCTGCTCCTCGGCGGGCTCGCGACCGCGGCGCTCTGCTTCACGGGTCCGCTCGCGGAGTGGTCGCACGCGGATCCGCGCGGGGCGATGCTGACGCACCTGGTCCTCGGGATGCTCGCGCCGCTCCTCCTGGTGCTCTCCGCCCCCGTCACCCTGGCCCTGCGCGCGCTCGACGTCACGGCTGCCCGGCGGCTCTCGCGGCTGCTCCGGAGCCGCCCGGCCCGTCTCCTCGCCCACCCCGTGACGGCGCTCCTGCTCTCGACGGGCTCCCTCTGGCTCGTGCACGCGACCGGACTGCTCACTACCGCGCACGCCGATCCGCTGCTGCACCTCGCGCTCAGCGTGCACTTCCTCCTCAGCGGCTGCCTGCTGACGGCGGCGCTCGCCGGAGTCGATCCGAACCCGCACCGCGCCCCGTTCGGCCTGCGCCTGGGGGTGCTCGGAGCGGGCATCGCCGCGCACGGGCTGCTCGCGACCGTGCTCTACGCGGAGGCTCCGGACGAGACCGGACGCCAGGCGGCGCTCCTGCTGTTCTACGGAGGCGACCTGCTCGAGACGGCGCTCGCCGTGGTCGTCTGTGCCCGGCGCTCCGCGGCGACGGCGCCCCGGCAACCCCCTCCGCCGAGCGCGCCCTGCTCCCTACGCTCGGACGCATGCTCCTCATCTTCGGGACCCGAGCCGTCGAGGACCTCCTCCGGACGCTCGTCTTCGTCTGCCGCGTCTGCGGGCAGCGCGACGAGCAGCGGATCCTCCGCCGCCGGACGCGCCTCTCGCTCTTCTTCGTCCCCGTCCTGACCGTCTCGACCCGCTACCTGCTCGAGTGCTCGCACTGCGGCACCGTGTCCCCGATCAGCAAGGAGGAGGCGCAGGGCTCCGTCCGCTGGGCCGGCAACTCCGACCGGTGACCGCCCCGAGCGGGAGGCTCCCGCGGTGCGCTCAGCGCACCGGAGCCGGCACCGCCGCGGGACGCGCGGCGACCGCGGCCGCGCGCCGCGTCGCCCAGTTGTTCAGCAGCAGCGCCGTCACGACGATGGCTGCGCCGAGCAGGGCGACGGGCCCCGGCCGGTAGCCGCCCGCCATGCTGATCGCGAAGGTCGTCACCGGGACGAGGTTCTGGAAGAGCGTGCCGTCGAGTGCGCCGAGCAGCTTGATGCCCGTGTTCCACAGCAGCACGGCGACGACGCCGGCCAGGAGGATCAGGTAGGCCAGCTGCGGCCAGGCCGCGAGCACCTCGGCTCCGGTCGGCGGGTGCGCGGAGCCGGTGGCCGTCGCCACGGCGACCGCGACGGCGATCGAGGGGCAGCCGAGCGCGGTGGTGAGCGTCGAGTACCGCAGCGCCGACCAGCCGGGGAACGCCGCGGCTCCGCGCGTGTAGACGACCCAGCAGATCGCGCCGAGCAGGGCGAGCAGCTCGCCGAACCCCAGCTCGCCGTCGAGGAGGAGGGCGACGTCGCCGCGGGTGACGACGAGCGCGACTCCGGCGAGCGCGAGCAGGATGCAGCCGACGGTGGCGGCCGGCGGCAGGCGACGCGCGCCGATGCTCGCGAGCACCGCGCCGATCGCGGGCATCATCCCCATCATCAGGCTGACGTTCGGGGCCGAGGTGAACCGCAGAGCCGTGAAGGCGAGCAGTCCGAAGCCGGCGAATCCGGAGGCGCCGAGCAGCGCCAGCCGCCACCCGCGGCCGTCGAGCCGGAAGGCGCGGAGCCCCTCCGCCCGGGCGAGCAGCAGGGCGAGGACGACCGCGGCGGCGGTGTAGCGGATGAGAGTCATGAAGAAGGAGTCGACCGTCGCCGCGATGCTGTCCGCGACCGGCAGCATGCCGCCCCAGAGGATCGGCGGGATCAGGCAGAAGAGCAGGCCTCGCGACCGCATGGCGCCCCTGACCCGTCGGGTGCGGCCGCCCCGGGCGGGGGCCGTCGCTCGATGGTGGACCCCGGCGGCTCGACGCACAAGAGCGCCGCCCACCCCCGAACGGCCCGTCGCGGGGCCGAGCGGAGAGGGGTGCGCCGGGTGTGGAGGAGGCTCAGCGAGGCGAGGGATCAACTACGACGAAGACAAAGAAGCCGCAAGGACCTTGTACAGCCCCTTTAGGGTGACAAATTTTGCTTGCTTCCATCATCTCCGTGCCCCTAGGTTGATCGCAGCACCCCCCGATGCTGTCCTCTGTCAGGCCCTGCTCCGATCCCCCCGTCGGACGCCGTTCCTCACTCGGGTCGCGCCCACCCCGGCGACGACCTCCGTTCCGCGCGGGCGCTCATCAGCGCACATCGGCCCCCGGCCGCGGAGAGGAACAGTCATGAGCACACAGCCCGGCCACGGCGCGGACGAGCCGACGGCTCCCCGTCGCCGGGCGACCTGGGAGGCGCACGACGAGACGGCCTCGCGCCCGCTCTCGGGACGCCGTGCCGCCCGCTCCGGGCGCGAGCGGGTCTCCGCTCCGCGCCGCCTCGCGTCCGCGACGCCTGCCGGAGCGGTGACGGTCCCCGCCGCCCCGACCGCGGTGCTGGAGCGTCCGGCCGCCCCGCCCGCAGTGGTCGAGCGACCGGTCGTGCCGGCCGCTGTCCTGGAACGTCGGGCTGCGCCGACCGCGCTTCCGGCCGCGACGGCCGCTGTCCTGGAGTATCCGGCCGCCGCGACCGCCGTCCCGGAGCGTCCGACCGCCCCGACCGCGCTCCTGGAGCGCTCGGCCGCCCCGACCGCGCTGCTCGAGCGTCCGCCGGCCCCCACTGCGGTCCTCGAGCGCACCGGGCTCCCCGCCGTCGACGCCGACCGGCTCCCTCCGGCATCCATTCCGATCCGCGGCACGCGCCCCCGCAGCGGCCGCCGCGCCTCGTCGCGCATCGGCGACCTGGTCGCCGCCCTCCCCGCCCACAACGAGGAGGCCGGGATCGCCGCGGCGATCGAGGGCCTGCGGCGGCAGACGTGGCCGCCGGACCGGATCGTCGTCATCGCCGACAACTGCACCGACGCCACGGTCGAGATCGCTCTCGCGCACGGCGCCGAGGTGTTCGTCACCGTCGGGAACAGCCACAAGAAGGCGGGCGGCCTCAACCAGTTCCTCGCCGAGGTCCTCCCGGGGCTGCAGGCCGACGACCTGGTGCTCGTGCAGGACGCCGACTCCGCGCTCGACCCCGGGTTCCTCGAGATCGCCCGCGGCAGGCTGCACGGCGGCATCGGTGCGGTCGGAGGAGTGTTCCGCGGCGGCGAGGGCGGCGGCTTCGTCGGCCACCTCCAGCGCAACGAGTACGCGCGCTACGCCCGCGACGTGCGCCGGCTGAACGGGAAGTGCCTCGTCGTCACGGGCACCGCGGCCGTGCTCCAGGTCGCCGTGATGCGCCGCATCAGCGCGGCCCGCCTGGCCGGCTCCCTCCCCTCCGGAGACGGCATCGGCGGCATCTACGACACCACGGTCCTCACCGAGGACAACGAGCTCACGTTCGCGATCCGCCACCTCGGCTACGACGTGCTGAGCCCCGCCGGCTGCACCCTCGTCACCGAGGTCATGCCGACCTGGGGAGACCTCTGGCGTCAGCGCCTGCGCTGGAAGCGCGGAGCGGTCGAGAACTGCGTGCAGTACGGCTTCACGCGGGTCACGGCTCCCTACTGGGGGCGCCAGCTGCTCACGATGCTCGGCTGCATCATCACCTACGTCTACCTGGCCACGATCGTCTACGCGGTCGGGTGGGGCGAGCTGAGCCTCCAGCCGTTCTGGCTGGCCGTCACCGCGATCTTCGTCGTCGAGCGGATCGTGACGGTCCGCGACCGCGGCTGGCGGTACATGCTCGCCGCCGCGTCGATGTACGAGCTCGTCGTCGACCTGTTCCTGCAGGTCGTCCACACCAAGGCCTACCTGGATGCGCTGACACGCCGTCGGCGCGACTGGTGAAACAGAGAGAGAGACATGTACAACCACATCGGAACAGCCGCCGGAGCCGGAGTCGGTGCCGGAACGCTCGCCATGACCGGGTTCGACTCGGTCTGGCTGGCACTCGCGGCCTTCGCCCTCATCGCTGCGGGGACCGCCGTCCTGCGCATCGCTCCTCGCCGCAAGCGCGAGGTCTGAGACACGGTGGCGGGCGGGGGACAGCCCGCGCCCGTCACCGTCCCACGACCGCCGTCGCCGCGGAGGTCCGGCTCGCGGTGGAGTAGCCGGTCTTCGTCCCGGTGACGGTCAGCGTGATCCGCTTCCCCGCCTGAGCCTTCGTGAGCGTGAACCGCGGCGACGTCGCTCCCGCGATGGCCGCGCCGTCCGCCTTCCACCGGTAGGTGAGGTTGACGGGAGTCGGCGTCCACGGACCCGGGGCTGCCGTGAGCACCGCTCCGACCCGGGCCGTGCCCGTGACGGTCGGCGTCGCGGCGCCGAGGGTGCCGGCGGCGACCGGTGCGGTCGGCTGCGAGGTCGTCGGGCCGGAGCCGTCGGCGGCGCTCACCGTCACGGTCACCCGCTTGCCGACCGCGGAGGAGGGGACCACGAGATCCGGACCCGTCACTCCCGCGATGTCGACGCCTCCCGCCGCCCAGCGGTGCACGAGCGGTCCCGTCCGGCCGGCGGAGGAGGACAGGGTCGCGCCCACCGCGGCGGTCCCGACGACGACCGGAGCCGGCGCCGCGTCGGACCGGTAGACCGCGACGTGGTCGACGAGCATCGTCCCGCCGGAGCTCTTCGGAGCGGCTGCACTGTCGCACCCGCACACCCCGTTCGGCAGCCCGCCCCCGATGGCGAGGTTCAGGATCAGCAGCACGTCGTTCGGGACCGCGGCCTGCCACGCGGCCGTCCCCACCTCCGACTCCCGCACCACGTGCCGGGTGACGCCGTCGACGAGGAACTCCACGCGCTCGTCGCCGGGCACGGTCCGGTCGAGCAGGGCGGAGTAGCGGTGGAACCCCGTCACGCAGGACGCGCAGTCCAGCATCCCGCTCGTCCGGCCGGCGGGCTCGTCGCAGGGGCCGCCGTCCGGCACTCCGCAGTGCAGCGTCTGGATCACCTGGGCGGTGCCGTTGACGGCCTCGAGCATGTCGAACTCGCCGGTCGCGGGCCAGTCGATGACGGCGTTCGCGTCCCGCCCGAGAGCCCAGAAGGCGGGCCAGTAGCCGGTGGCCTGCGCGACGTCCGGCAGCTGGATCGAGGCGGTCATCAGCAGTCGGCCGCCCGCCGGCGCCGAGAACGACTTGTCGGCGGTGACGATCCGCCCGGAGGTCCAGGCTCCGGCGGAGTCGCGGAGGGCGCGGATTCCCAGAGCGCCGCCGCCCGTGAGGAAGACGTTCGCCGTCGACGCGGTCGTCCGGTCGACCGCCCCGGTGCCCCAGGTGCCGACCTCGTGCTCCCACTGGCTCCCGACCGGCGCGCCCGCCGGCCCGGTGAAGTCGTCGCGCAGGAGCGTGGTCCAGCCCGGGGCGTCGGCGGGTGCCGCCGTGACGGCCTGGCCGGCGGACGAGGCGGTCGGAGTCGTGGACGCCGGTGCGAGGGCGGCGACCGCCTGCGGGGGTGTCGCCGCCAGCACTCCGAGGCACAGGGCTGCGAGGGCGAGGGCGAGTCGCGGCCGGTCGAGGAGTCGTGAAGGCATGGCGAGTCCTCTGCGTCGAAGGGGCGCGCAGCTGCACGCGCCTCGACGCTAATGAGGAGTACTCGCTCTCCCCCCACCCTCCAGGCGGGGTGATCTCCGGCACGAAAGCTCACGACCGGGCTCGGCCGGGCCGGGTCCAGGGTGCTGGCAGAGGGGCGGCCGCCGTCGCCTCCGATCGCCCGTTCGAAGGAGAACACCATGCACCGTCGTCTCACGGCCACGCTCGCCGCGATCGCCCTCGCCCTCGGAGGGGCCGTCGCCGTCGCTACCCCCGCCTCCGCCGGGCAGCTCGTCTACCGGAACGGCGGCCCGGGCAACTGCTACGAGGTCCGCTCGCAGCGCGACTCCCTGGGTCGCGCGCAGGTCACGGTGTGGTGGCACTGCGACCAGGCGAGCAACGTCAAGGTCATCTGGAAGAACGGCCCGGACAGCGGCTGCAACACGATGAGCGTCATCAACCGCAAGTTCAGCGACAGCTCGGGAGTCGCGTCCCGCTTCGACCACCTCGTCTCCTGCTGACCCGGACGGGCTGCCCCTGATCCCTTCCGCGAGACGCCACCTCGGTACGCGGCACGCCGCGCGAGGTACTCGGGTGGCCTCTCGCGGGAGGGGGGCGGCGGCGGCCCCGCTCAGTGCTCGGCGCGCCCCGAATCCTCGATGAGGCGCACCTTCACGTTCACGGCGAGCGGCCCCGAGACCGACGGGTCGGCGGCGAGCAGCGCGTGCATCCGCTCGCCCACCAGCCGGAGCGTCTCGGGGGCCGGCAGTGCGGCGGACGCGGCGATGTGCGCGCTCACCGTGGTGAACCCCTCCGACCGGTCGATGTCGACCAGCACGTCGGGCTGCCGCAGGTCCAGTTTCACGGCGAGCGCGTCGGCCGCGGCCTCGACGATCGGCTGGGCGGGATAGACCCCCGCGACGCCCTCGATGTCGCGGATCTCGGCGGTAAGCCGCTGCGAGAGCTCGGTGTCGTCGGTCATTCCCGCTCCTCCCGGTGGGGGTACACGTCGTCGACGGTCACGTCGATCGCGCCGACGGTCAGCTCGGTGTGGCGCTCGAGGGCGTAGCGGATGCGCTCGCGCAGGCGGTCGGCGGCCACGGCGACCGGCAGGCCGAACTCGAGGGCGCAGGTCACGTCGATCCGCACCACGGCGCCGGGAGCCGAGACGTCGCCGTCGAGGGTGCAGCGGCCCATGATGACGCCGCCCATCGTGTCGCCGGCGCGGCGGATCATCCCGCGCACGGCCGCCTCCGTGAGCGCCAGGCGGAGGGTCGGGTCGGGGTGGCGGACGGGGATGTCGCGGCCGGAGCGCACCTCGGAGCGGATCGCGTCGAGCAGGCCGGCGATCCAGACCTCGTCGCGGTCGGGCTCGCGGTCGGCCTCCTGCCGCAGCGCCCGTGCCGAGAGCTCGGTGAGGCGGGTGAGGTTCGCGAGAGCGAGCCGGCACGCGGCGGAGTTCTCGATCGAGGGGTCGCGCGGCTCGCGGCCGCGGTCGAGGTACTCGCCCAGCTCCTCGAGCGTGTGGCCGTCGAGGTCGTCCTCGGGCACGGCGGCGTCGTCGGTCATCGCCATGCCTCCAATTCGTGGAGCAGGAATCGACGGGCCCGGGCGAGGAGGCCGCGGACCGTCGAGACGGGGAGTTCGAGAGCGTCGGCGATCTCCTGGTAGCTGTAGCCGGCGGTCTCGCGGAGTAGCCAACAGCGTCGCTGATCAGCAGGCAATCGGTCCAGCGCTTCCCAGACCGCGTCCAGCTGGAGTCGTGCCTCGACGATGCGCTCGGGGGAGTGCTCGGGCGGCGCGGGCGGATCCCAGTCGTCGATGTCGTCGTGGCGGCGGCGGACGCGGATCCGGTCGATCGCCTTGTGGGTGACGATGCGCATCAGCCAGTTGCGGATGTGCGCCGGGCTGTCGAGATCGGCCAGACGCCGCCAGCCGGTGAGGAACGCCTCCTGCACCACGTCCTCGGACTCCGCCTCGGAGCCGAGGAGCTTCGCGGCGTAGACGCGCATGAGGGCGCCGTGGCGGCGGGCGAGCTGCTCGAACGCCTGCACGTCGCCGTCGACGGCGCGCGCGGCGAGGGTCGCGTCGGACGCGTTCAGGAGGGGGTCGTCGTCGATGAGCGCCTCCTCCGCGGTCCCGCGCGCGGTGTCCCCGCGCGCCGATGCCCTCAGTGTGGGGCGCCGTCCGGCATGACTACCAGCCTTGACAACGGGCCGCCGAATCCGCTGGCCGGATTGCGAGTGCCGCCGATGGGGGACGTCTCGAGACGGGATTCGTGACATTCCGGCTCCTCGACACGTCTTGATTCCGTACCCCTCGTGCGTCCCCCCGAGCGCACGGACCCCGAACCCGGAAGAAGTCCCCCATGCACTGCTCCCTCCGCTGCCGCCCCGGGCGGACGTCATGAGCGAGTCGACCTTCACCCTCGGCAGCCCCTTCGCGGGCGACGAGCGGGCCGACCGGCGCTACGAAGCCTCCGGCGACGATCCGACCGCCGCGTCCGCCGTCTACTCCGAGGCGTACGGCGGAGGCGAGTTCCGCGTCGCTCCGTCGCAGCGCGGCTTCTCCTACCGCTACGCCGTCCGCGGCAGCGACCGGGTGACCCTGCGCACCTCCGACTGCTCCGGCGCCCTCACCGGCCAGGTCCCCCACCTGAAGGAGTACGTCGTCGGCTGGTTCCGCGCCGGCGGCGGACGCCTGAACCTGCCGCCGTTCACCCGGACCGGCGCGCTGTCCGCCCCGTTCCTGTTCCCTGCGGAGCGCCAGTTCGGGCTCGAGTTCGAGCCGCACCGGCAGAACCTCATCCACTTCGCCCCCGGGTTCCTCGAGGACGTCGCGACCGAGACGCACGCCGGCCCCCGCCAGCCCGTCTCCTTCGACCACGGGGCGGACGCCGACCCCGGCGTCCTCGCCCGCTGGCGCGCCGCGGTGACGGAGGCGAGCGCCGCGCTCGCGACGGCCGCGATCACTCCGCTCGTGCGCTTCACCGCCGAGCTCGACCTCGCCCGCGTGCTGCTCCTGCTGTTCCCGTGGCGCGCGTGGGACGTGCCGGCCGTGCTCCGGCGCCCGTCCGCCTCCCGCACCCGTGTCGCGCTCGACTTCCTCCAGCACCACGCCCACGAGCCGATCACCCCGGCCGACGCCGCCCGCGCGGCCGGACTGCACACCCGCACACTGCAGCAGGCGACGAAGCGGCACCTCGGGGTGTCGCCGTCGGTCTACCTGCGCGACGTGCGCCTGGACCGCGCCCACTCCGACCTGGTCGCCGGCGACCCCTGCTCGACCACCGTCGCCGCGGTCGCCCGCGAGTGGGGCTTCGGCAACCTCGGCCGCTTCGCGAGCGCGTACCAGGTGCGCTTCGACGAGAAGCCGAGCCACACGCTGCGCCGCTGACGCGCAGCCCCAGCGTGCCCGAGGGCCCGGACCGTCTCACGGCAGTGCCGGCCCTCGTCGTCTCCGGGTGCGTCCCGAGGGGCCGTTTCGGAGGATGCTTCATCGTGTCCTCCGACCGGTCTTCCGGACACGGACCTCGTGACACTCGGCGCCGGCTCAGCCCGGCTGATGCACGTGGATGTCGCTGCTCGACGTCACGCCGTTGAGCTCGAGATACAGCTGCCCCTCGACGACCGACACGGTCAGCGTGTTGCGGCGCTCGAGTACCGCGACCGCGGCATCCAGGAACCCCTGGTCGAAGCTCTGCACGGTGATCTGCTCGAGCTGGTGGACGCGCTTGCCGGACCACGCCGCGATCACCTTCTCCGGGTTGCGATGCGTGTAGACCGTCGTGCGGTCGGCCAGTCTGCTCCCGAAGTGCAGTCGCTCGGCGTCCGGCGCGCCCACCTCGATCCACGTGGTCAGCCTGCCGGTGAGATCGCGGACCAGCACCGCCGGCTCGGTCGCCGTCGACGAGATCCCCTCGCTGAAGGTGATCCCCTCCACGTATTCGAGGCAGTACGCGAGCACGCGCGTCATCATGTACGCGTCGGTCTCGGAGGGGTGCCGAGCGGCCCGCAACGTGATGTCCTCGTAGACACCGCGGTCCACATCGGCCAGCTGTATCGCGAAGTTGTACATCACTGCGCCGGCTGCCACGTGTGCGAGCTTATGTCCTCTCGCTCATCGAGGAGCGCGAGGCTTCTCCGGCGCCGGTGGGGGCATCGTGTCCGCGCGCCTCCACGCAGGAACGGCCCGGCAGGAGGCGTTCACTCCGTCGAGAGCGTCTCACTTCGGGCGACGTCGGCGCGCGTGCGCAGGTCGATGACGACGGGAGCCGACCGCTCGGCTCGCCGGGAGGGCGCGAGGCCCCGACCAGGCGACCGGACCACTCCGTTCATCCACCCCGGGAATTCCCCGCCACCCTCTCGCCTTCTTCTACCTGCATGCAATATATTGCATGCAGTCGTCTGACCACCTCATCCCGAAGGAGCAGCCATGTCCACGTCCGCGTTCACCCCTGAGGGCGAGAGGCCCACCGTCGTCCTCGTCCACGGCGCGTTCGCCGAGTCGTCCAGCTGGAACGGAGTCGCCTCCCGGCTCCTCGCCGAGGGCCTGCCCGTCCTCGCGGTCGCCAACCCCCTCCGCGGGCTCGCCCCCGACGCCGAGTACCTCCGCAGCGTCCTCGACGGGATCGACGGACCCGTCGTCGTCGCCGGCCACTCCTACGGGGGCTCCGTCGCGAGCGAGGCGGCGGAGGGCGCGGCGAACGTGCGGGCGCTCGTCTACGTCGCCAGCTTCCTCCTGGAGGCGGGCGAGAGCACCGGGGAGCTGGCCGGGAGGTTCCCGGGCGGCGAGCTCGGCCCCGCCCTGACCCCCGTCCCCTTCGCGTCCGGCGAGTTCTCCGGCGACGACCTCTACATCCAGCAGGACCGGTTCCGCGAGGTCTTCGCGGCCGACGTCGACGAGCCCACCGCCGCTCTGATGGCCGCGACCCAGCGGCCGATCGCGGCCGCCGCGCTCGAGGACTCGGCCACGGCGGCCGGGTGGAGGAGCATCCCCTCCTGGACCCTGATCACGCGTCAGGACCTCGCCGTCCCCGCCGAGTCGCAGCGGTTCATGGCCGAGCGCGCCCGCTCCACCGCGGTCGAGATCGACGCGTCGCACGCCGTGACGGTCTCGGAGCCGGACGCGGTCGCGGAGCTGATCCTCGACGCGGTGCGGGCGACGCGGTGACGGGGCGGGCGGGCCGAGGGGCCGCCTCCGGCCGCCGGACCCGGGCTGCCGCGGTCGTCCTCTCGTCCGCGCTGCTGCTCGTCGGCTGCGCGGGCGCGGCCGATCCCGGCCCGGCCGTCGAGGACGCAGCCGAGGCCGCGGCGGGCGGATCGTTCGCCCTCGCGGAGGTGGACGGCGTCGACGGCTCGGACTTCCTCGTCGTCTGCCCCTACGAGTCGCCGGAGTCGGTCGAGGCGCGGACCGGGATCTCCTGGTCCGGGCCCGACCGGTCCGAGGATGAGGGGGTGCAGACGCTGGTCGTGCTCGACGGCCGCGAGGTCGTGACGACGAGCGGACTGGACCGGGACCGCGTCGACTTCTGCTCGGGCGACCGGTGGGAGCCGCTCCCGCTCGACACCCGGCTCGCGGTGGGCGGAGCGGGCGCGGTGTCGGTGGAGTGACGCCGGTGGCGGCGGTCGAGTGGCATATGCAATATATCGCGCGGTGCTATCGTCGCCGTATGCCCATCCCGAAGACGACCGCCGTCACCCCCCGGTCCCTCCTCCGCGACGACGTCTACCGCGCCCTGCGCGACGCGATCGTCGACGGGACGTTCGAGCCGGGGGAGCGCCTCCGCGACCAGGAGCTCGAGGCCTGGCTCGGAGTCAGCCGGACGCCGATCCGGGAGGCGCTGCTCCGGCTGGCCCGCGTCGGCCTCGTCTCGGCCAAGCCCGGCCGGGCGACGATCGTGACCCCCGCCACGGCCGAGAGCATCAGCGACGCCCAGCAGATCGCCGCCGCCATGCACGAGCTCGCCACGCGCCTCGCCGGCCCGGCCGTCACTCCGGAGGCGCTCGCCGCGATGGAGTCGGCGAACGACGACTTCGCGCGGGCGCTGGCGGAGGGCGACGTCGAGCTGGCGCTGCGCTCCGACGACGCGTTCCACGCGGTGCTCACCGGGCTCAGCGGCAACGGGATGATCGAGGACGTGCTCGAGCAGGCCACTCCGCTCATCCGCCGTGCCGAGCGCCAGCGCTTCGCCTCCCTCGCGGCCCGCGGATCCGTGGAGCAGCACCGCGCGATCGTGGAGTCCCTCCGCGCGGGCGACACCGACGGCGCCGCCCGCCTCAGCCGCGAGAACTGGATGACGCTCGACCGTCACCTGCACGAGGCCTGACGCGCTGCTCCTCCGCGGGGAGGAGTCCGCGCTCGGTCATGCGCGAGGCCGACGCGATCGCATCCGCGACGAACCGCTCGGTCAGGTCGGCATGCCCTCGCCCGCGCGCTCCGCATCCATCCCGAGAGCGTAGCGCCGCCCTCCCCGCGCCTCCGCCGCCGGGATGCGGGTCGAGGCGGGTGCCGGGCGCGGCGCGGAACGACGGACGGCCGACGCGCGGGCGACCGGAGCGCTCTGGAACACTCGAGCGAGGGGCGGGGGCTCCGGAGCGGGGGAGCCGTGGCGTCACGCTTCGTCGAGCTCGACGGTCTGCGCGGCCTGGCCGCCCTCGGCGTGGTCGTCTACCACTTCACCACCGCGTTCTCGCTCGATCATCCGGATGCACCGCCGGGATCCTTCGCGCTCCCGTTCGGCGAGTTCGGCGTCCAGCTCTTCTTCGTCATCAGCGGCTTCGTGATCCTGATGTCCGCGGACCGCGCGCGGCGGCCGTCGGACTTCGCGATCTCCCGCGTCAGCCGCCTCTACCCGGCCTATTGGATCGCGGTGGTCGTCTCGATCGTCGTCGGCGCTCTCGCCCGCGTCCCCGGCACCGACCTCACGCCGCTGGAGCTGCTGCTCAACTTCACGATGGTGCAGCGGCTGCTGCTGGTACCCAACGTGAACGGCGCGTTCTGGACGCTGGCCGTCGAGATGCAGTTCTACCTGCTGGTGCTGCTCGTGCTCGTCCTCACGAAGTGCCGGTTCACGGATCGGCTGGTCCGCGTGCTGGTGGTCGTCTGGCTCGGCGTCGCCGCGACCGCCTCCGTCGCCGCCCACCTCGTCTCGGGAGGCGTCGACGTCGTCTCGGCGCCGGTCGCCGTCCGGGTCCTGGCGAACCTGACGCTGGCCGAGTACGGACCGCTCTTCTGCGTCGGGATGCTGCTGTTCCTCTCGCGACGGCAGGGGCGCTTCGAGCTCCTCGCCGTGCCGGCGGCTCTGATCGCGGCCCTGAACGCCCAGCTCCTCCACGGCGGGCCGGACGGAGCGGTCGTCCTCGGCGTCTGCGCGGCCGTCGCGGTCGTCGCGATGCGGCGCCGGACCGCCGTGCTGAGATGGGCGCCGCTGCTCTGGCTCGGGCGGATCAGCTACTCGCTCTACATCCTCCATCTGGTCGTGGGCAGCGCGATCGTCAGCGCGCTCTGGCCGCTGATCGGCCGCGACGGAGCCGGACTCGTCGCCTTCGTCGTCGTCCTCCTGCTGTCGTGGGGCGTCAACGCGGTCGCCGAGGAGCGGTGGAGCCCCGCCTGGCGCCGCGCCCTCACCCGTCGGCGCGACCGCCGACTCCCGGCGGGGACGGCGACCGCGGCCTGACGCGGCTGTGCACTCCGCTGGCCGCTCAGCGAGTGCGCCGCCGAGGCCTGTGGACGCCGGTGGCCGCGAAACGCATCTCCGCTCGACGTTCCCTGCACCTTGGCTGAGCCACCGGGACGTCCGAGCCCCGGGCCACGTCTTCATCATGTGCCACGGATCGTGAGCACCGCGGCCCCGGCCACGACCTCTGACCATCTGGAGAAGATCATGACCAACGTCACCCCCACCAGCCTCGCCAACGCCTCCTCGGCCAAGCACGGCACCGCCACCTCGGCCGGCAAGAACACGATCGCCGACGGCGTCGTCGAGAAGGTCGCCGGCATCGCGGCCCGCGAGGTCCCCGGCGTGCACGACCTGGGCAACGGCGCCGCCCGCGCCATCGGCGCCATCCGCAACGCGATCAACGCGCAGGACCGCGGCCAGGGCATCTCCGTCGAGGTCGGCGAGAAGCAGGTCGCCGCCGACATCACCGTCGTCGCCGAGTACCCCGTCGCGCTGCAGAAGCTCGCTGACAGCATCCGCTCCGCCGTCTCCGAGGCCATCTCCTCGGTCGTCGGCATGGAGGTCGCCGAGGTCAACGTCACCATCTCCGACGTCTTCATCCCCTCGGACGACAAGGACGACGAGACCGAGAGCCGCGTCAAGTGACTCCGTCCCACATCGGCCTGGTCCTCGGCGCGGTCCTCGCGCTGACCGCTCTCGTCTTCGGCTTCTGGGCGCTCCTCTGGGTCGCCCTCGCCATGGCGATCGGCTACGGCGTCGGGCGGGTCGTCGAGGGCAAGCTCGACCTGCGCTCCCTCGGCGACACCCTCCGCGGGCGGCGGTCTTCGTGACCGCGGCGGTGATGGCCGACGAGGCCAGCCACGGCCGCACGACGATCAGCTCGCGCGCCGTGCGCCGAGTCGTGTCGGCCGTCACCGCGGAGGCGCTGGACGTTAACTCGTCCGATGTGTCCGTCGAGCTCGACGACGAGGGAGGACGCCTCCACGTCGTCGCGCACGCCCCCATCCACGTCACGCCCCTGGGCGAGACGGGCCGCCGCTCCTCCGGGACGCTGCTGGACCGACTCAGCCGGGCGCAGACGACCATCCGCTCGCGCTGCCTCGAACTGACGGGCTCCACGATCGGCCGGGTCGACCTCCGGATCACCGGTGCCGACCTCCGAGAACGAAGGAGGGTGTCGTGACGACTCCCACCACTGCCGGCCGGGCGCTCTACCCGCGCCTGGTGCGGCGCGAGACGCACTCGTCCCGCTCCGGATCGGCGATCGTCCTCGCCGTCCTGCTCATCCTCCTGTTCGCGTGGCTGGGCACGGAGGCGGTCCTCGCCGTCCTCGGCCAGCCCGCGCTGCTCGTGGCCCCGCAGGACGGAGCGTCCTCGCTGCTCAACGCGGCCGCGGCGCCCATCGCGCTGACCGCCGCCGCCGGCGCCGTGCTCGCGCTGATCGGGCTCGTCCTGATCGTCGTGTCGCTCAAGCCCGGCCGCCGCGGCCGTCGCGCCGTCAGCACCGACCGCACCGCGGCGATCGTCGACGACCGCGTCATCGCGCAGGCCGTCGCGCGCACCGCCGGCTACGCCGGTGACGTCGACCCCGACAACGTGTCGGTGTCGGTCGGATCCCGCGTCGTCGACGTGACGGTCTCCCGCACCTCCGGCCGCAGCATCGACGTCACGCCGATCCGCGAGGCCGTCGACGCCGAGCTCGCCACGTTCGACTGCACCCCGCGCCTGCGCTCCAAGGTGCGCCTGTCCGAGAAGGGAACGGTCCGCTGATGACCACCACGAACCGATTCCTCAACCGGCTGCTCCTGTTCGTCGTGGGCCTCGTCCTCCTCCTCGCCGGCGGCGCCGTCGCGGTGGGGTCGCTGCTCCCGCAGGTGCAGGAGAACGTGTCCACCGCCGCGCAGGACGCGGCCGACCCCACGAGCCAGGCCCTCTCGGGCGGCACCCCGTGGATCCTCTGGGCCATCGCGGTCGTCGCGCTCGTCCTCATCCTGCTGCTGGTGCGCTTCATCGTGCGCCAGGGCCGCGGCCGCACCTCCACGCTGCTGCGCGTCGGCTCGGGAGAGGGAGCGGGGACGCCCACGGGCGGCTCCGTCACCATCGACGCGAAGGTCGCCGAGCAGGTCCTCGAGGAGGCCCTGTCGCAGGAGCCGTCCATCGTCGCGGTCGACGTGACCGCGTTCGAGATCAAGCACCAGAAGGTGCTGCGCGTCACCGCGCACACCCGCCGCGGCGCCTCGCCCGCCCGCACCCGGCAGACGGTCGACCAGGCCGTCCGCCAGTGGGACGCCCTCCTCGGCGAGGAGACGCCCGTCGTCATTCAGATCGTCAGTGGTCTGCGGACGAAGATGAGCGGCACCGCCCGCGTGCAGTAGCCGCCGGCACCACCGTCCGGCCCTCCCGATCGGGAGGGCCGGAGAGCCCCGCTCAGGCGGGATGGAAGTCTTTCTGAAGGAGCACCCCATGTCCGATCCGATGGAGCCCGGCACCGTCGAGCTCATCCGCACCGATGAGCAGCCGACCCCGAACGAGCAGAGCCGGCGCGAGTCCGCCCGCCGCGACGGGAAGCCGTCCGAGCCCGAGTCGACCGAGAGCCGGGTCGCGACCGCCGCCGGCGAGAGCGCCCAGCGCGTGTCCGGCGTCCACCACCTCGGTGGAGCCGTCGCCCGCGGCCTCGACCGCGCCTCCCGCCGCGTGCTGGGCACCAGCACCGTCCCTGGAGTCACGGTCTCGAAGGCCGACGGCGTCACCACCGTCGACATCGACCTCGTCGTCGAGTACCCCCACCCCGTCCGCGAGGTCCTGGACGCCGTGCGCGATCAGGTGCAGCGCGTGGCGGAGCCGGTCGCCGGCGGCCACGTCGTCGTCAACGTCGAGGCGACCGACGTCCACGGCCCGTTCGACCCGATCGAGAAGCCGGAGGAGGACAAGGAGCCGCTCGTCGACACCGCCAAGCGCGCCGCGTCCGACGCCCGCGACTCCGCCAAGGAGGCCGCCGGGAACGCTCGCGACGCCGTCTCCGGTGCCGTCGACTCCGCCCGCGGACGTCTGGCGGACGCCGCCGACGACGCCGCTGACGCGATGGACCGTGCGGCCGACGAGCGCGACGAGCGCGCAGCCGCCCAGAAGACGGCCGACGACGAGCGCGCCGCCGAGCGCGACGAGGACGACCCCCGCGTCGAGACGCACGCGGCTCCGGCCGTCGTCGAGACCGCGGAGTTCGTGGTCCGCGTCCAGGTCGAGCCGGTGGACGACGACGGCGACCCCCGCACCGCGACCGTCGAGGTCGCTCCGGCGGAGGAGTCCGAGCACGTCGAGCGCGACGAGGCCGCGGCCGATCGCGACGCCGCGTCCGACGACGCCGACGCCCACCGCTCCGAGGACGACCGCGCGTCTTCCGCCGCCGGTCGGGAGTAGTCCCGTGCGCACCCGCTCGTACGGCGCGCGACGCAAGCCGCGCGCGGCCTGGATCGCGCTCGGCACGGGCGTCGTGCTCTCGTTCGTGGTCGTCGTCGCCGTGCTGCTGCCCGTCCTCGGGCTGATCGGCGCGGCCGACGGCACCACGGCCGGGGCGCTCGACGTCCCGGTCGGCGCGATCGTCCTCTCGATCGTCCTCAGCTACGCGGTCGGCCTGGCCTGCCTCGCCGTCGCGTTCCTCTCCCGCAACGCGGCCCTCGCCTGGGTCGCTGCAGTCGCCGCCGTCATCGCGACGCTCATCGGCTCGATCTGGCCGCTCGTCGCGACCGGATTCGCCAGCGTCGACCAGGCGAAGGACGTCATCCCCTTCATCCAGGACCTGATCGCCCGGGTCCGGGGGTAGCGTCGGGGCGATGAGCTCCGACTACCTCCGCGCCTACGACGACCAGCTCCGCTCCGACGCCGAGACCCCGAGCGCCGTCTCCGTGACGCGCGAAGGGCCTCTGCGTCTGGTGACCTTCGCCGGCGGACGCGGCTTCGTCACCTACCGCGACCTCGCCGGCGCCTCCTCCGCGGAGATCGCCCGCCTGGTCGCCGCGGCCTGCGCGCACTTTGACGCCGATCCCGGCGTCACCCGCGTCGAGTGGAAGACCCGCGGCCACGACGAGGCCCCCGGCCTGCACGACGCGCTCGTCGCGAACGGCTTCGCGCCGGACGAGGCCGAGTCGATCATGATCGGCCCGGTCGAGGCGCTGCTCTCGGACCGGCCGGTCCCGGAGGGGGTCGTGCTGCGGCGGGTCGTCGACGAGCCGGACGTCCGCGCGTTCAGCGCCATGATCGACGCCGCCTTCGAGGAGGAGGTCGACGTGTCGATCGCCGATTCGCTCGTCGCCCGCCTGGCGCGCGGCGACGGCATGGAGCTGTGGGTCGCCGAGGTCGACGGGCGCATGGCGTCCGGCGGCCGGCTCGAGCCCGTCCCGGGCACCGCCTTCGCCGGCATCTGGGGCGGAGCGACGCTGCCGGAGTACCGCGGACGCGGGCTCTACGGCCTGGTCACGGCCGCCCGCGCCGCCTCCGCACAGGCACTCGGGAAGACCCTCGTGCACAGCGACTCGACCGAGTACTCGCGGTCCATCCTGGAGCGCGCGGGCCTGGTCCGGGTGTCGACGACGACTCCGTACCGTCGACGTCGTCCGTAGTCCGCGCTCCGTGGGTTCGCGGGGATCCCGAGACGCGCGCTGAGCGCGCTACTCGATCAGCACGGCGGGGACCCTTGCTGGTCGAGTAGCGGCGCAACGGCGGATCGAGACCCGCCCCTTCGAGCGTGGGGGATCTCGATACGCGCGCTACTCGATCAGCGTGGAGGCCTGGTGAGACCCGCCCGATCGTGCGCGCGCTGCTCCGATCAGCTCGGGGACGTGATCTCGAGCGCGATGTTGTCGGGGTCGCGGAACTCGAGGAGGCTCATGCCGCCGGCGTCCTTGATCGGCTCGTGGGCGATACCGAGGTCGTCGAGCACGGCCGCGGCGGCCTTCAGCGCGTCGAGGTCGGGGACGGTGAAGCTGACGTGGTCGAGCCCGACCCGGTCCTCGTCGAAGCGGTCGTCGCCGGGCGCGACGGGGCGCAGGCCGAGCAGTCCGCCCGGGAACTGGTAGATCACGCCGCCGAACACGAACGCCAGCTGCTCCTTCTCCTCCGGCGACGCGTCGGCCGGCGGCGCCTCGAAGGCGACGTCGAAGCCGAAGACGGAGTCGTAGAAGGGGCGCGAGACGGCGATGTCGCGGACGGTGAGTCGGACGTGGTTGTAGTCGACAGCGGGGATCGGCACAGGGGTTCCTCTCGGCGGGGCGGGCGGAGTGCCCGTCTCCAGTGGTTCGGAGGCGGCGGGCCGCCGGTTCGGGGCTGGCGCCGCCTCCGAGGATCGGGTAGCGCGTCAGTCCAGCTCGGTCGGGCGCGCCGGCTCGGCCAGCAGGGCGCGCGCCGCCATCCCGATCACCGCGCTGTAGGTGGGGTAGGCGAAGCGGACGTTCGCGAGGGTCGCGAGGTCGACTCCGGCCGCCATCGCCGTGGTCACCGACTGCACGACCTCGATCGCGTTCTCGCCGACCGCGTGCGCGCCGAGCAGCAGCTCGCGGCGCCGGTCGGCGATCAGCGTGAGGAACCCGTTCTCGCGGTCGTCGATGACGGCGCGGTCCAAATTGGAGAACGGCACCGAGGCGACGACGCACTGCGGGTCGCGCTCGCGGGCCTGCTCCTGCGTGAAGCCGACGCCCGCGTAGTCCGGGTCCGTGAATCCGCCCGCGGGCAGGAGGAACTGGGGCGTGCGCCGGTTCGCGCCGAGCACCGCGTTCTCGGCGGCGGCCTCCGCCTCGAACTGCGCCGCCTGGACGAGCATGTCGCGCCCGTTCGCGTCGCCGACCGCGAAGATGTGCGGCACGACGGTGCGGAAGTACTGGTCGGCGGGGATCGCGGAGCGGACGACCTCGATGCCCGCGTTCTCGAGTCCGAGGTCCTCGACGTCGGCGGGCCAGCCGGTGGCCATGACCACCACGTCGACCTCGACCGTCCGGTCCTCGCCGCCCTCGCGCCACGCGATCGCGAGCGAGCCGTCGTCCTGCCGCTCGATGCCCGACACCGTCTCGATCCCGGTGCGGACGCGGACTCCCTGGCGCTCGAAGGCGGCGCCGACGTGCTCGGAGATGCTGGAGTCGGAGGTCATCAGGATCCGCGGGGCGACGTCGAGGAGCGTCACCTCCGAGCCGAAGGCGTTGAAGACGGTGACGAGCTGGGCGCCCGTGTTGCCGCCGCCGATCACGGCGACGCGGCGCGGCAGCTCGGTCAGCCCGAGCACGTCCTCCGGCACGGTCGCGAGCTCGGCGCCCGGGATCGGCAGCCGCCGCGAGTGCCCGCCGACGCAGACCATGATCGAGCGCGCGCGGATCCGCCGCCCGCTGTCGAGCACGAGGGTGCTCTCGTCGACGAAGCGGGCGCGGCCCTCGTGGATCAGGTCGACCCCCGCCTCCTCGAACCGCTGCGCCTCGCGCTTGATCGAGCGCACCAGGTCGACGCGCTCGTGCACGTGGCGCACGGTCGCGGCCCAGTCGAGGACGGGAGTGCCGATCTCGATCCCGTAGTCGCCGGCGGAGCGGGTCTCGCGCATCATCCGCGCCGTCTTCGCGAGGACGCGGGTGGGCACGCAGCCGGTGTTGACGCAGGTGCCGCCGACGCGCGCGGCCTCGAGCACGACGACGCGCGCTCCCAGCTCCGCGGCGCGGAGGGCGGCGGCCGTCCCCGCGGGTCCTGCGCCGATGACGGCGACGTCGTACTCGGCCTGCTCGGGAGTGCTGTCGGGCACGGGGACCTCCGGTTCTGGGTGTGCTCCGATCCTGCCGCTCCGCGCCCCGCTGCACCCGGCCTTGACAGCCCGCCCGCGGACCGGCGTCGCGGGCGTCCCGACGCTGAACATCGGCCGAGGACGGTTGCTCGGCGGGCGCCCGGCACGGTGGGATGACCGGGTGGGCTGCGGCGGGGGACTCGAGCGGAAGGCGCTCCGATGAGCGCCCGCACCTTCGGGGTGGAGGAGGAGTACCTCCTCGTCGACGCCGGCACGTTCCTCCCGACGCCCGCGGCGCCGCTGCTGCTCGGCTCCGTGCGCGGCTCCGCTGCGGTCGCCCTGGCCGCCGAGCTCAAGGCGGAGCAGATCGAGGCGGTCGGCTCGCCCGCCCGCACGTACGACGCGCTGCTGGCCGGACTGCGCGAGGGCCGCCGCCTGGCCGACGACTCCGCCCGCGAGGTCGGCGCCCGCGCCGTCGCGGTCGCGACCAGCCCCGCCGCGTTCGAGCCGCACCTCTCGGCCGACGAGCGCTACGACCGGATGGCCGAGCGCTTCGGCCTCGTCGCCCGCGAGCAGTTCACCTGCGGCCTGCACGTCCATGTCGGGATCGGGTCGCCGGAGGAGGGGATCGCGGTCCTCGACCGGCTGCGCGGCTGGCTGCCCGCCCTCCTCGCCCTGAGCACCAACTCCCCGCTGAGTGCCGGCGTCGACACCGGCTTCGCCAGCTGGCGCTACCAGTCGTGGGGGCGCTGGCCCACCGCCGGCCCGGTCGGCATCTGGGGCGACCTTGAGCAGTACCGGAGCGTCGTCGCCTCCCTCACCTCCTGCGGCGTGCTGCTGGACGAGGGGATGCTCTACTTCGACGCCCGTCTCTCCCGTGCGCACCCGACCGTCGAGGTGCGCATCGCCGACGTCCCGCTGCACGCCGAGGACTCGGCGCTGATCGCCGTCCTGATCCGGGCGCTCGCCGAGACGGCCGTGCGCGACGCGGGCGCCGGGGTCCCGCCCGTGCCGCTGCCGACTCCGGTGATCGCCGTCTCCTCGTGGCTGGCGAGCCGCCACGGCACGACCGGCGACCTCATCGATCCGGTCGACGGCTGCCCGGCCCCCGCCTCCGCGGTACTGGCGCGCCTGCTCGACCACGCGGGTCGGGCGCTGGCGGAGTCGGGCGACGAGGAGGTCGCGGCGTGCGGCGTCGAGCGGGTCCTGGCGCGGGGCACGGGCGCCGAGCGGCAGCGCGCGGTGTGGGAGCGGACGGCGTCCGCGGCCGAGGTGATCGCGGACGCGGCGGAGGCGACGCGCGCCTAGCGGCTCGCTGGTCGCGGCCTCGGCGGTTCAGGGCTCGCTGGTCGCGGGGTCCGGTGACCCGGACTCCACCGACCCGGACTCCACCGACCCGGACTCCACCGTTCCGGACTCCGCCGCCTCGGGCTGCGGCGACTCCGGCACCAGCTGGTAGCCGCCCTCGATCGTCCCGTCCGGGCGGAGCAGGATCTGCGTGTACACCGGGGCGCCGCTGCGGAGCGTCGTACCGCTGACCCGGAGGGGTTCCCCGGCGAAGAACGCCTCCGAGCCGGTGCAGCCGGCGAAGAAGGACGCGTCCGGGCGCTGCACGGCGAGGCACACCGTGGTGCCGTTCGGCTCGGTGATCAGCAGGCGGTCGTTCTCGGCGGTGTCGAACCCGGAGCCGTAGACGACGGCCTCCCCGGCGAGCAGGGCGAGGCCCGGCGGGACGTCGGTGGTCGGCTCCCAGCCCTCGACGAGCGCGGCGAAGCGGTCGGCGGGATCCGCGGAGGCGGTCGGCGGGGCGACGGGGTCCGCGGGCGGAGGGAGGAGGAGCGCGGTGGGGACGATCGCGCCGACCGCGGCTCCGCCGACGATCGCGGCGGCGAGCACGAGGCGGCGGCGGCGGGGGTGCGGCGTCCGCGGGGCCGGCCGGTCGGGGTGCTCGGCGGGCGACTCCGGAGTCCCGGAGCCGGCGGTCGCCGACAGCGGGAGCGCGGTCGCGGGCAGGGGGAGAAGCGAGTCGGTCGCCGTCCAGGGATGCGCCGCGCCCGGCTGTGCCACGGACGGCGCGGCGCCGGTCTGCGCGCCGGACCGCGTCGCTCCGGGAGGCGCGTCCTCCGCCTCCAGCTCGCCGAGCCGTCGCAGCGCCTCGCGCCGCTCGTCCCGGTCGGCGCCGTCGTCGCGGGGTCGGGCCGACAGGATCCGCTCGAGATCCCTGCGCTCGTCGTCCTCGGCCTGCACTCCGTCAGTATGGCGGCGCCGGACACGGGAACGGCCCGCGACCCCCGGGACTCCGCCTTTTCAGCGGTGTCCCGGTGGCCGCGGGCCGTTCCGGTGCGGGCGTCAGCCCGACGGGTTCTCGACCGGGTCGCCCTCGGGGTCGGTGGCCGTCTCGGGGTCGACGTGCTCGGGGTCGGTGGTCTGCGGGTCCTCGGGAGTGTTCTTCTCGGTCATCGGATCCTCCTTGTCGCTGGATGCGGAACGTGCGGACAGATTCCACGCTACGGCGGGAGCTCCGTGGAGCGCGCCCGGTTGACTCCGCCGCCCGGTGTCCGGAACCGAGGCCAGGAGCGGCGGATCCGCCCGAGCGGCCCGTCACGCTGCTTCCGGCCTCGGCTCCGGACGCCGCTCGCCTCAGCCGGCCCCTTCACCCGTGGCAGCCGTGGGCCTCCACCGCAAGGCCTGGCAGCGCTCTGTCGCGATTCGTACGCTGAATCCATCGAGCCGAGGAGCAGCAGCGCCACATGATCCGCACCACCGTCACCATCGAGGGCAAGACCTACGGGCTGTCCCAGGGGACCGACGTCGCCGAGCTGAAGCGGTCGGCGACCGAGGCGACGCAGGCCGGAGGAGGCCTCGTCGACTTCGTGATCGTGGGCAACCGCCAGGTCAGCGTCCTGATCTCGACGGGTGTTCCGGTGATCTTCGAGGAGCTCGAGGTGCCGGACGACGACCGCGACACCGGTGACGTCCACCAGCCGTGGGACGACATCGACTACCTCGACTGACCCCGTCCTCCCGGTCGCGCCGAGTCGCGGCCGGGTCCCAGACGCCTGAGGGGCGCCGCCGGCTGGACCCGGCGTCTCTCGGGCACCTCGTGCCGCGCTACTCCGCGGACTCGCTCTCGGCCAGCTCGCCCTCGACCAGCGTGCGGGCGGCCGAGGCGAGGGCCGAGCGGATGCGCTCCGCCGGCTCCTGCAGCATCGCCGCGATCGCGTCGACGTCGTGGCCGCCGGTGTGCCGGAGCAGCCAGGCCTGGCGCTCGAGCGTCGGCAGGGCGTGCAGGCGGCGGTGGAAGCCCGAGCGCAGCAGGTCGTCCTCGCGGATCGCCGGCGGGGCCTGCTCGGCGCGCTCCATCGCGGAGCCGCTGCGCTGCACGCTCGCGCGTCCGACCTCGGAGCGCATCAGGTCGAGGGCGCCCGTGTCGTCGAGTCCCTGCGGCCGTCCGCTGCGGACGGTGACCGCCGCGTGGCGGAGGGCGGCGCTCGCCGCGGAGTCCGACAGCGTGAGGCGGTAGGCGTACGCGTAGAGGCCGAGGGCGCGGTTCTCGAGGGCGCGGCCGGCGAGCAGCTCGCCCTGCTGCTGCGACTGCGTCATGCCGACGGCGGCGACGGGTCTGTCGTAGGTGGTCACGGTGACTCCTCGGCTCCGCGCGCTCCCGGTCGGGAGACGCGTCGGAGGCGATGCTAGGGAGTCGAGAACGATCGTTCTACCCTTGACTTCTCAGATTCTTTTTCGATGCGTGCGCATGGAAGCGCTTTCCCGACAACCGTCCTGGAAAGTGGAAGCGCTCTCACTCCCGAGCGGAGAGGATGCAGAACTCGTTGCCCTCCGGGTCGGCGAGCACGACCCAGGACTGCTCGCCCTGCCCGACGTCGGACCGCGTCGCCCCCAGGCCGACCAGCCGCGCGACCTCCGCCTCCTGGTCGTCCGGCACGAAATCCAGGTGCAGGCGGTTCTTCACGGTCTTGCGCTCGGGTACGTCGAGGAAGAGGAGGCTCGGCCCGCGGCCCGACGGGGCGAGCAGCTCGATGCCGTCCTCGTCCTCGTCCACGACGTCCCAGCCGAGCGCCTCCTGCCACCAGTGCCCGAGGGTCCGGAAGTCGGTGCAGTCGACGATGATCTCTTCGAGTCGGAGGGCCATGCACCGACGCTAATCGGCGCGGGGCGTGTCGGGGAAGTGCGTCCGGCGGGTCCGCGCGGCGCCGCGGCTCCGTCCGGCCGTGTCGTCCGCGGGACGGGTGCCCGTGCCGGTTCGGCACGACGGCTGGCGGCCGGAGCGGCGTCGCGGCACCCTCGACGCGGGTGCCCCTGCGCCCGGGGACGAGGAGCAGCATGAGCACCGCACGCGAGCAGTGGGAGGCGCGCTACGCCGACTCCGATCGGATCTGGTCGGGCCGCCCGAACGCGACGCTGGTCGGGCTGGTCGGCTCGCTGCCGCCGGGCCGCGCCCTCGACCTCGGCGCCGGCGAGGGGGCGGACGCGCTGTGGCTGGCGTCGCTCGGCTGGCGCGTGACCGGGCTCGACCTCTCCGAGACGGCGCTGGGCCGGGCGCGCGCGGCCGCGGCCGAGCGGGGCGCCGACGTGGACTTCGTGCAGGCCGACCTCGCCGAGGACTGGCCGGTCGTGGAGGAGTTCGACCTGGTGACGGCGAGCTTCCTGCACTCGATGGCCGAGTTCCCGCGGATCGACGTGCTGCGGCGGGCGGCCTCCGTCGTCGCTCCCGGCGGCCGCCTCGCCGTCGTCTCGCACGCCGCACCCCCGCCGTGGGCGAGCGGCGACGACCACCGCCACCGAGCGATGCACCTCGTCGGCCCCGAGGAGGAGCTCGCCGAGCTGGCCCTCGACCCCGCCGAATGGACCGCGGAGCTCGTCGAGACGAGGGAGCGCGCCGTGACCGCTCCCGACGGCACGGCAGCCGTGCTCCTGGACGGCGTGATGCTCCTGCAGCGACGCGGCTGAGCAGGCGCCGCTCGAGGACCCGCGGCCGGGCTAGCGTGGTCCGCGACCCCGACCCCGCAGGAGGCGCCGATGCCGCTCGATCCGTACCTCGCCGCTCGGCTGCCTCTCCTGGCCGGCCTCGCGTATCCGCTCGACGCCGAGCAGGCCGCCCGCATGGCCGCCTTCGAGGAGGATCCGGGGCCCTGGTCGCTGCCCGAGGGGATCGACGTCGTCACGGAGACCGCGTCCGGCCCGCACGGACCGGTCCCGCTGCGCGTGTACTCGCCCGCCGCGCCCGAGCGCGCTCTGCTCTGGGTGCACGGAGGAGGGTTCGCCGCCGGCAGCATCGACATGCGCGAGTCGCACGTCGTCGCGGCGGAGCTCGCCCACCGGGCGGGGGCCCGGGTCGTCTCCGTCGACTACCGGCTCGCCGGCCCCGACGTCCGCTACCCCGTCCCGCTGGACGACGTGCACGCCGCCTGGCGGCACCTCCGCAGCACGGAGTCCGGATCCACGCCCGTCGCGATCGGCGGCGCGAGCGCGGGAGCGGCCCTGGCCCTCGGCGCGGTCCTCCGCGAGCGCGACGCCGGTGCGCGGCTGCCGGAGCACGTGCTCCTGGCCTACCCCTTCGCCCACTTCCCCAACCCCGCCGTCGACGACGCGATCGCGGCCGAGCTGCGTGAGCTGCCGCCCGTCCTCCGCTTTCCTCCGTCGAGCATCGAGGGCATGGTGCGCACCTACCTCGGGCGGATCTCCGACCTCCCCGTCGAGGCGCTGCCCGGCTCCGCGCCGCTGGCGGGTCTGCCTCCGGTCACGGTCCTCGTGAACGAGTACGACGAGCTGCGGGGGTCGGCCGAGCTGCTCCTGCGCCAGCTCGCGGAGGCGGGCGTCTCCGTGACCGGGCACCTGGCCGCCGGCATGCCCCACGGGCACCTCAACCGGACGCCGGCGCTGCCCGAGGTCGACCGCTCGCTGCATCTCTTCGCGGCTCAGCTGCGCGCGATGGGCTGAGGCGCTCGGCCCCGTCCCGTCCCGCTCTGCCCCGCTCAGCTCAGGCGCGGTCCGCACCGTCCCGCTCAGGCGCGGTCGTGCAGGGTGACGTGATAGCCGTCCGGGTCGGCGAAGGTGAAGGTGCGCCCGAACGGGCCGTCGATCGGAGCCGCGACGACGGGGTGCCCGTCGGCGACGAGCGCGTCGTGGATCTCCTGCACGCCGGTCGCGTGCAGCCAGATCGCGGCGCCCACACCGGGGCGGGAGGCGGATTCGAGGTCGGTGCCGGGCGCGAGGTCGCGCAGGGCGAAGGCGATCGGAGTCGTCGTGAAGACGACGGCGTGCGGCGGGCCGGCGGGCGAGCGGACCAGGCCGAGGTACTGCTCGTAGAACGCCTGGGACGCCGCGAGGTCGCGGACCTGGAGCGAGACGAAGTCGGGGCCGGTGACGGGCATGGGGTTCCTCCTCGGTTGTGTCAGCTTTCTGACACACCGGAGCGTATGTCAGAATACTGACATGAGTCAAGACGGCATCGACCTCGAGACCTCGCTCGGCTACCTCCTCAAGGAGGCGTCGAGCGCCCTGCGCGCGGCGATGGAGGCCGTGCTCCGCCCGCTCGGGATGACGGTCACCCACTACTCCTGCCTCGAGCTCCTCGCCCAGCGGCCGGGCCTCTCGAACTCGGAGCTCGCGCGGGGCGCCTTCGTCACCCGGCAGTCGATGAACGTCCTGCTGCAGACTCTGGAGCGCGACGGCGTCGTCACCCGCCCCGACGCGGCTCCCGTCGGCAAGGCGCTCCCCGCCAGGCTCACCGGGCGCGGACGCCGGAGCCTGGCCGAGGCGTCCGCCGCCGTCCGCGGGGTGGAGCTGCGGATGCTGGAGGGGCTCGCGGAGGAGGAGCGGCAGGCGGCGGCGCGCCTGCTCCGCGGGATGATCCGATCGCTGCGGGTGGACGACCGCGCCTGAGGGGCGCTGTTCCGCCGTCTGTAGGAACGGGCGCCGCGCGCTCGCCGGTACGGTCGCGCTCATGGCAGCAGGAGGAGCGGTGCGCCCGCTCGACGTCGGGATCGTCGGCGGCTCGATCGGCGGACTGTTCGCCGCGGCCCTGCTCGTCCGCGACGGGCACCGCGTGACGGTCCTCGAGCGGTCGGCGACGGGCCTGTCGCGGCGGGGCGCCGGGCTGGTGGCCCAGCAGGACCTGATCGACCTCCTGCACGCGATCGGCCGCGACGACGAGGCGCGGGTCGGCGTCGTCGCGCACGAGCGGATCACCCTCGACCGCTCCGGGCGCGTGATCGGCCGCGACCCCTCCCCGCAGACGCAGGTGTCGTGGGACCACCTCTACGACACGCTCCGCTCGCGGATCCCCACCGACCGCTACCTCCTCGGTCACGCCGTCGCCGGGGTGCGCCCCTCGACCGGGACGGACCCGGTCGTCGTCGAGCTGCGCGACGGGAGCGGCCTGGAGTTCGACGTCGTCCTCGGAGCCGACGGCCTCGGATCCGTCGTGCGCGCGGCGGTCGCGCCCGAGGCGCCGGGGAACCGCTACGCCGGCTACTCGACCTGGCGCGGGCTGATCCCGGAGTCGGCGCTCCCCGCCGGGGCCGCGGCGACTCTGCTCGGACGCTTCGCCTTCTACACCGCGCCCGGCGAGCACATGCTCGGCTACCTCGTCCCCGGACCCGCCGGCGAGGTGGAGCCCGGCCGACGGCGCTACAACTGGGTCTGGTACCGGCCCCTCTCCGAGGACGCCCTCCGCGGAGTGATGACGGCGTCCGGCCGTCCGCCGGAGAGCGTGTCCCTCGCGCCCGGCGACCTCGCTCCCGATCTCCGCCGCCGGCTCGAGGAGGACGCGGTCGACCGCCTGCCGCCGCCCTTCGCGGCCTCCGTCCTCGCCGAGCCGCAGCCCTTCCTGCAGGCGATCGTCGACTACGTCCCGCCGCGGACGGTGCGCGGCCGGGTCGCCCTCCTCGGTGACGCCGCCGTGACGGTGCGGCCGCACACGGCCATGGGCGCGGCCAAGGCGGCGGGCGACGCGCTGGCCCTCGCCGCCTCCCTCGCGCGGCACCCGGTCGACGAGGCGCTCCAGCGCTACGAGGCCGAGCGGCTCCCCGTCGGCCGCGCCATCGCCGAGTACGGCAGGCGCGTGGGCCGCTCGATCCCGCTGCTGTCCGAGTGACCGCAGCAGCATGCGCCCGGCCGAACCCGGATCGACGGCGCGAGCCGATCCTCGGTCGGAGCGGACATGGCTCGCGCTCGCCCTTCAGCGTGCAGGGTCCGATGCGCTGCCCGGCGGCGACTCGAAGGGAAGCTGGAACGGGGGTTCGCAGCATCGCATGGTCGCCACCACGTGGCGCCGGCGCGGACGATTGCAGTCGATAGCGACGAATTAGGTTTCGGCTAGAGGTGACTATCATCGGCTAGATGTTGCCTGAGCAGAACCCCTACAGCCCTGGATCCGGTCGGCGGCCGCCCGAGCTCGTTGGTCGGACTGGCGAGCTCGAAGCGTTCGACACGATCCGCGCTCGTGTCACGCATGGAATGAGCGATCGCGGCATCGTCCTCACGGGCCTCCGCGGCGTCGGCAAGACGGTGCTGTTGAACGAGATGCACCGCATGGCGGAGTCGTTCGAGTGGCTCACGGTGCGCCTCGAGGCGCGTCGGGATGAAGGCGGCGCGCGGGCCGTACGGCGTGCCCTGGCTCGAGAGCTCGTCGTGTCCGCTCGCAAGCTCACCCGCTCGAAGCCGACGGCGCTGATGCGAGAAGCACTCGGCACGATCTCCTCGTTCAATGCGAAGGTCGGTGCAACGGGGATCGAACTCGGAGTCGCACTCAACGACGGACGTGCCGACTCCGGCGACGCTGAAGTCGACCTCCTCGAGCTCGTCGAAGACGTTTCCACCGCTCTGGGGGAGCGTCGTCGTGCCTTCGGTGTGTTCGTCGATGAGATGCAGGACCTCGATGCGGAGACGATGGGTGCGCTCATCGCCGCTCAGCATGCGGCGAACCAGCGGGAGTGGCCGTTCTACATCATCGCCGCCGGCCTCCCGAATCTCCCCCGTGTCCTCACCGAGACGCGTTCGTACGCCGAGCGCCTCTTCAACTACCGACAGATAGGCACCTTCTCTCGCGACGATGCGGCGCACGCTCTCCGAGAGCCCGCGGAGCGGCTCGGCGCTGAGTTCGCTCCCGATGCGCTCGAGATTCTCCTCGAAGCCGCAGGCGGCTACCCGTACTTCATTCAGGAGTACGGGCAGGCCGCATGGAACCTCTCCAGTCGTCTTGTCACTCTGGCCGACGCCACGGCAGCAGTGCAGTACGGGACCGAACAGCTCGATGCCGGATTCTTCCGCTCACGATGGCAGCGAGCCACGCGCTCAGAGCGACGAATGCTCCGCGCCATGGCAGCCGACGGTGAGGGACCCTCCTCCACCGCTCTCGTCACGCAGCGAATGGGTATCCCGACAACCAGCCTCGGGCCCTACCGTGCCGCGCTCATCAGCAAAGGACTGGTCTACTCACCCGAGCACGGCCAGATCGCCTTCACGGTCCCCGGCATGGCTGGATACGTCGACCGCCACCACGAGGACCTCGACGACGGGAGCCCGAGCGTCTGAAGTCGACCAGACGTCTCCTCTCTCAAGGGCTCGGAGTCCGGTCGCGTACGGGACGTCGCAGAACAGTAGGCCTGGGGAGGCATCAAGACGGAGAACCAGGGACGGCCCTGATCTTCCGGCTGGTCTCCTCAGGTGAGCCGAGGTCCGTGCTCGTCACGAGTTCATCCGCCGCCCCCGCCTGGCCGCTCCCCGCCGTCCGCCGCGCGTCCCTTGCTCCTCGACCGCGGAGACGGCACCCTCGGGTGACGGCCCACGGCGAAGGAGACGCATGGACGACGACGGACTCCTGGCTGCGCTGCTGCGGGGACGGCCGGCGACGCTGGCCGACGCGGCGGAGCTGACCCACATCGACGAGGCCGAGGTCGCCGCGGCGATCGAGCGGCTCCGCGGCCGGGGGCTCATGGGCGGCGAGGGCGAGCAGCTCGACTTCCCGGCGCCGATGGAGTGGGCGGCCGCGGCCATCGCCCGGCACACGGAGTCGGCGCGGCGGGCGGGCAGGGAGTCCCTGGACGGGATCGAGCGCGTCGTCGCGGGCCTGCCGATGCTGCTCGGCGCCTGGCGGGTCGGCGAGGACACGTCGGATCCCGTGCCGACCCTCCTCCGCCACGGGCCGCACGCCTCCGAGGACCTCTGGTTCGACCTGGTGCGCCGCGACTCCGGCTCGCTCGTGGCGGTGCTCCCGAACGTGGAGCGTTTCCTCGATCCGCCGACGGAGCGGGCGATCCGCTTCGGGCACGCGCTCGCGGCGAAGGACCGGGTGCGCGTCATCATGCCGGCCGCCGGCGCGCGCGACCCGCGGGTGCTCGCCCGGGTGGAGGCGTACCAGGCGGCGGGCGTCGAGTACCGGCTCCTCGAGAGCCCGCCGAGCTGGTTCTGGGTCGACGGCGACCACCTCGCCGTCCCGTTCGAGTGGGGCGAGACGAAGCCGACCAGCGTGCTCGGCGTGCGCCATGCGGCGCTGGCCGGGCTGGTCGAGTCGTACTTCGAGGTCCTCTGGCGGCAGGCCGCTCCGATCGGCGCCGTCGACCAGAGCTGGCTGCCGCTGCTCCGGCTGATGCGCCAGGGCGTCACGCTCGAGACCGCGTCGCACCGGCTCGGCATGAATCCGCGGACCGGCCGCCGCCGCGTGGCCGCCGCGATGGAGCACTACGGAGTGGCGACGCTCTTCGCGCTCGGCACGGCGTGGGCGGCGGACTCGCGCACCCGCGACGGCGACGCCGGTGCCGGAGAGCCGGTGCTCGTCGATCCGGAGGCGCTCGAGCCGGGAGCGCTGGACGACGGCGAGATCGACCTCGCCGAGACGGTGCCGCGCGATTGAGCTCCCGCGGGACCGAGCCGTGCGGCCGACCCCTCGACGCCTTCGGGTGGCCCTGAGGAGTCGGCCGATGCGCCCGCCCGGGCACCCCTCCAGTGTCCGGACGTGACCACGGCGGGGACAAGAGCCTGTAGCGGACACGTCCGGAAGAGGACATCGCACCCGGGAACGGATCGCCGGCGCTGCCGCTCCGGGGTGGGCGCGTGCCAGGCTTGCCGCATGGATCTCGAGGTGCGGCCGGGGCTCGTCGTCCCCACATCGGAGCTGCAGTGGCGGTTCTCGCGCTCCTCCGGGCCCGGCGGGCAGCACGTGAACACCTCCGACAGCCGCGTGCAGCTCACCTGGAGCGTCGAGGAGTCGACGGCCCTCTCGGACGAGCAGCGCTCGCGCCTGCTCGAGCGCCTCGGGAGGCGGCTCGTCTCCGGGGCGGTCACCGTCACGGTGGCGCAGGAGCGCTCGCAGCTGCGCAACCGCGAGACGGCCCTCGAGCTGCTCCGCGGGATCATCACCGCGGCCCTCGCGCCGCCCTCCGCCCCGCGGCGCCCGACCCGGCCCACGCGCGGCTCCACCCGCCGGCGGCTCGCCGCGAAGCAGCAGCGCTCCGAGACGAAGCAGCAGCGCCGGCGGCCGCCCGGCGACTGAGCGGAGCCGCGGGGCCCGCCTGGCGGTTGCGCGGGGTCGCAGGGTCCGCCCGCACACTGCGCGGCGCCGCGGACCCCGATCGCGCCCGACCCGGCTCAGGGAGTGAAGAACGCCTCGATCGCCGCGGTCAGGGCGACCAGGTCGTCCACGTGGGCGAGCTCGCGCGCCGAGTGCATCGAGAGCAGCGGCACTCCCACGTCGACCGTGGAGATGCCGAGCCGGGTCGCGGTCAGCGGGCCGATCGTGGATCCGCACGGCACCGAGTTGTTCGAGACGAACTCCTGGTACCCGACCCCGGCGCGCTCGCAGACGCCCGCCCACAGCGCCGCGCCGCGCGCATCCGTCGCGTAGCGCTGCGTCGCGTTGATCTTGAGCAGCGGCCCCTTCCCGGCGACCGGCTGGTTCGACGGGTCGTGCTTCTCGGAGTAGTTGGGGTGCACGGAGTGGCCGGCGTCGGCCGACAGGCACCAGGAGGCGGCGATCGCCCGGGCGCGCTCGTCGACGCCGGCGCCGAGGGCCGTGCCGATGCGCGAGAGGACGTCCTCGAGGAACGGCCCGCTCGCTCCGGAACGGCTCGCCGAGCCGAGCTCCTCGTGGTCGAAGGCGGCGAGCACGCTGATGTGCGCGGGCGGCGCCGCGGGATCGGCGCTCGCCGCGAGGAGTGCGACGAGGCCGGCGTGCACGGAGCTGAGGTCGTCCATCCGCCCGGCGGCGAGGAACATCTCGTCGAGGCCGAAGCGGCGCGGCGCCTGCGTGTCGGCGGTGAGCAGGTCGTAGCCGGCGATGTCGGAGGCGTCGTCGAGCCCGGCGTGCGCGGCGAGCAGCTGGAGCAGGTCGACCTCGGAGGCGTCGCCGACGCCGAACACGGGGACGGTGTGCTTCTGGCGGTCGAGGGTGAGTCCCTCGTTCGCCGTGCGGTCGAGGTGGATCGCGAGCTGCGGGATGCGCAGCAGCGGGCCGGTCCGGAGCAGGCGCGTCGAGCCGTCGCGGGTGACCACGCGCCCGGCCAGCTCGAGCTCGCGGTCGAGCCAGGAGTTGAGCAGCGGGCCGCCGTAGATCTCGACGCCGGCCTGCAGCCAGCCCTTCGAGCCGATCGTCGGCCGGGGCTTGAGCATGAAGCCGGGGGAGTCGGTGTGGGCGCCCAGGATGCGGAAGGGCGTGGTCGCCCCGGAGCCCTTGGGCAGGTGCCAGGCGATGATCGCGCCGTCGCGGACGACGTAGTACCGGCCGGGCCCCGCGGGCCACGCCTGCGTCTCGTCCAGCCCCGTGAATCCGGCTCCCTCGAGGCGCCGTGCCGCCTCGGCGGCCGCGTGGTACGAGGAGGGGGAGGCGGTCAGGAACTCGGCGAAGTCGGCGATGTGGTCGTCACGCGTGGTCATCCCTCCAGTGAAGCACGCGGCGCGGCCGGGACGGGGAGGGTGCCGGGGGAGCCCCTGCGGCGGCCGTCACGGCCGGGCAGGGGCACCCCGGGGCGGAGGGTCAGCGCCGGGTCAGGTCGACGTCGGCCTCCGCGGCGATCGCCTTGATCAGCGCCGAGGCGTTCTCCCCGCCGAAGCCGGCGGCCATCGCCTCGTCGATGTAGTGGCGGGCCGTCGCGACGCCGGGGACGGGCGCACCGACGCTGTCCGCGTAGGTCTGGATCAGCCCCGCGTCCTTCTGCATCAGCGCGAGGGCGAAGGACGGCGAGTAGTCGCCGGCGACAGCCTGCTCGACCCGCTGCGGGCGTCGCACTTCCCCGTTCGAGTCCGCGACGGCCGAGGACGCGGTCATCACGGACGCGGAGTTCAAGTCAGTTGCCGCGGATCTGATGAACATCCGCAGCACGATCGGGTACGTCTCGAGCAACCTCAACCAGCTCGCCCCTCGGTGGCGCCAGCGGGCGAGGGCTGATGCGCAGAAGTTGTGCGCGGGAAGAGGTGCTGAACCGCTCGTCGCCGCGTGAGGAGGGGGCGACGAGCGGTTCAGCGCTGGTCTTTCGGGTGTCGTCAGCGCACGACTCCGTCGATCTCGAAGCTGTCGAAGCTGCCGGCGAGGTACGGGTCGGGGAACTGTGACTTGCCGAGGAAGTTGCCGCTGGTGCGGCCTAGGTCCTTCGGAGCGAGCGGCATGGCGGTGTTCTGCCCGACCTGCACTTCGTTGGCGAAGATCGTTCCCGTCGTCGTGCCGTTCGTATTCGCCTTGAAGGTCACCTTGATGTCGGTCCACTGCCCAGCGGGCATCGTGAAGTTCGTCGAGATCCGTGTCTCCGCTCCATTACCGGAGGTCGTGAGGGCGAGCCCTAGCTTCCCGTCAGTCGACTTCGGCGTGAGGAACACGTACTTCTGGGTGCTGCTGCCGAAGTCGAACAGCCGGCTGAAGGTGGAGATCGAATCGACCTTCACCCTCATCGAGATGGTCAGGTCCTTCGAGCGTGACAGGATGTCCGACGGCAGCTGGGCGAAGGCCCCGTCGCTTCCGTTCAGCCGCAGCACGCTCGCCGTGCCGTCGGTGGCGGTTGCCGCCGTCCCCTTGAGCGCGAGCGCGTTGCCGTTGCCGGAGGCGTCGGGGACGGTGCCGTTCGACGATGAGTCGAAGGTGTAGGTCACCCAGTCGGCCGGGAGCGGCTGCAGGGCTTGAACGGTCACGGACACCGTGTCGGTGGTCGCAAGGACGCCGTCGCTTGCCCGGAGTGCGAACACGTAGCTGCCGGCGGTACTCACCGACGCAGACGTGCGGCGAGCAGTCGGCGACGCGAAGGTCGCGGTGGCACCGGCAGGAGCAGACTGCACGCTCCACTGCGTCGTCAGGGTTCCGTTCGGCGAGCCGAGTCCGTCGTCGGAGGCGGATCCGCTGAGCTGGATCGGATCGAGTCCGAGGGACAGCCCGGCCTGGTCGGGTCCGGCGTTGACGGTCGGCGCCGCATTCGCGCCCGGGGCGGTCGAGACCAGGTGGACGATGTACGTGCTGCCGGCGGGCGCATCGAACGGGACGCGGACCGGCGCGGGAAGCGTTCCCGCGAGAGAGGCGGGCCGGTAGACGTTGACGGTGCGCTGGCGCACGCCGTTCACGATGACCGCGTAGCTGCCCTGCGCGAGGCCGCTGACCTCAGCGATGCCGGAGTGTGCGGTGCCGGTGCGGTTGAGCATGTCCAGGCGCAGGTCGGCGCTGTTCGAGCCGACGATCGCCTGCGAGTAGGCGTCGTTCTCGAGGTCGACCGACAGCTGCTGGGTCACCAGGTTGAGGCGGCGCTGCAGGCCGTCCTTCGGGATGACGGTGGTGGAGTAGGCGTCCCGCGAGACGTCCGCTCCGTATCCGACGACTCCGAAGATCGGGTCATCGGTGACGACGTCGGCGCTGAGGGTCTGCAGGGTGCCCCACAGTCCGAGATCGCTCTCGCCGGTCATGCCCCGCCAGCCGTTGTTCAGCTTGACGTTCGCGCCTCCGCCGACCCCGAGGGTGCCGAGGTTGCCGCGCTCGGCCTGGTACGACCACGATGCGGCTCCGATGTTGGCCGGCGCGTTGCTGATCTGGCCGGAGTTGATGGTCGCGAGTCCTGCGACCTTGCCGGCGTAGTTCAGGCGCTGCAGCTCGGCGCGGCGCGCGGCGGTGATGGCCGTGGTTCCGGTCTCGAGTGCTGCGGTGTGGTTGATGTAGTCGTCCATCGTGTAGCCGGCGAGGGAGGCGCTGTACTGGAACTGCCACCAGTTCTCGCCCGTGATGGTGGTGGGGTCGGAGTACCAGTACCAGACGGGCATGCGTCCGCGGGCGGCCTCCGTCTTGGCGACGATGTCGCGCATGACGCGCAGGGCGTTCGTCTTGTCGTCGTTCACATTGAGCTTGGCGAGGGTGTAGACCGCCTCCTCCCCCGTGTTGTCGTAGCTGTACTCGGAGCCGTAGGGGTAGGCGTTGGAGGAGAAGTTGGCGTACTTGATCGCCATCTTCGCTTCGATGTCGTTGGCCTGCGTGTCCAGTCCCTCGGCGCGCAATGCGGCGATGAGATCGGGTGTCGAGAGCTCACCCATGAGTCCGGTCTCCCAGTTGTAGGCGACGGGTCCCTCGTAGAGCTCCTTGAAGATCCCGTAGGCCGTCGTCAGGTACCACTGAGCGGGGTGGGCGTAGGCGATCGCGGAGGGGTTCTGCTTGGCGATGTTGTACATGCCGAAGAACGTGTTGTAGACGTGCGGGTAGGCGTAGCCGCGGTAGCCGGGCGTGGTGTTCAGGCTGCCGGGCTTCCCCTGCTCCCAGAAGTCGTAGACGGTGTACTTCGGCGCGGCGCTGGGCGACGTGTTCCCCATCAGGTTCTCCCAGACGGCCTTCTGGAGGTAGTCGTCGAGGGCCTTGATCTGGGTGGCGTCGGGCAGGGCGACGAGCTTCTCCGCAAGGAACTGGCCGTGCGGGAGTCCCCAGTCGTCGCCGAGCCCGTAGTAGCCGGCGTACTCGTTGCGGCGGCCCTGAGGGGCGTTCGTCGTGGTGGCGAGGCTGCCGTCGGGGGCGTTCATCATCCAGTCGTCGAAGGTGTAGTTGCGGATGTCGCTCGCGGAGAGTCCGTCGGACGGCTTCCACTGGGTCTTCTCGACCATGAACTTCGCATGCGTGTCGAGGAGTCCCGCGACACTGTCGATCACGGAGAACTGGAGGACGGACTGCCGCGCGGCGCCGGTCTGGTCCGTGTACGAGACGGTGACGTCGTTGGCGCCCAGCTGCGTGCGGTCGAAGGTCATCCCGTAGATCCGGTAGTCGCCGTTGCTCCGGGAGAACGTCACGACGGGGTTCGTGGGCGCTGACCCCTTGAGGTCGTTGCGGTTGCGCGCGGTGACTGACGTGATGGTGCCCTTGATCCGGAACGCCATCTCTGCGCGCCGGTCGATGGGCACGATGAGTCCGGGGACGACCGTGGTGTCGAGCAGCCCTCGATCGAACATCGTCTGCTTGAGTGCTGCGTCGTCATCGACCTTGCCGATGCGATAGGTGTAGCTCTTCGTCGCGCCCGGCGCGATGGCGACACTGGTGGAGCTGAGGTAGCCGCGGTTGGTCTTCTGGATCGCGGTGGAGTGCGGGTAGTAGATGTTGAGGCCCTTGATGTTCGAGCTCTCGTTCGCCGAGTTCCAGGCCCAGGAGGTGTTGCCGACTTCCTCGGTGCGCCAGCGGTCCTGGTACTCGAAGCCGGAGCCGGATGCGGTGTCGGCGGTCATGGCGATGAACGGGCCCTGGCCGCTGGGACGCTCGAGAGTGACGTAGGAGCCGTTCTTACCCACGTAGGAGTGTGTGAGGACCCGGGTCTCGTAGATCGAGTCGCCCTGCCTCCATAGCTCGTTGCCGGGAACGGGGACACCCCAGTCGCCGATGACGAGCTGCGTGGCCGCGGTGTTCTTGACGTCCTGCTTCCAGACCAGGGAGCCGTCGGAGGCGAGAGAGTACGTCTCGGTGACGGTGAAGCCCTTCACGCCTTCCGCGTTGGTGGAGTTCTGGTGGGTGACCGTCACACTGCTCGACGTCGCCGAGACGGTGCGGCCGTCGGCCGACTGGGAGGTCCACGCGGTCTTCCAGGGGTTCGCGCCGACACCGGTGGTCGACACTGCTCCCGTGCCGTTCGCGTAGGAGAACATCAGGTTCCCGAACCACTGGCGGTACTTGCTGTTCGTCTCGCGGGCCTGCTCCGGAGCGCTGTCCGGGTTCATCAGGTATTCGGTGTCGTGTAGGTCGCCGACGATCTTGAGCGACTGCATCGACCCGTCCGCGGCGAAGCTCGCGCGGATCTTGTCGGAGGCGAGCGTGTAGGGGTAGCTGGTGGCGGCGTCGGCGGTCTGGCCGACCACCACCGATCCTGCTGCGGCGATGACGCCGATCGTGAGTGCCGCGAGCAGCCGAGAGGCTCTGCGTGAGAGGAGGGACATGTCCTGCCTTCTTCGTCGAAGTGCGGATGCGGTGACCGGCGGCCGCCGCAGAGGAGCGAGGATCCGCCCGGCGGTGGGAGCTCGCCCGGGAATCAGGAGTGGTTCACGGGAAGCCAGATGCGCATCGACACGGGACCTCGGGATCCCCACGACCGGTACGGGGTGAGCGCCACGGTCAACGGCCGTCGGTGCGGGGTTCGAGGGATTCTGGAGAAGGGCCATTCGTGCTCGTCGCGTTCGGCGACGCTGCCGGCGAGCGTCACACGCCCCTCTCGTGCGATCGGGACCGCTCCGGCGTCCAGGGCGATGTCGTCGACGTGGGCGCCGGCGGGGAGGTCGACGGACTCGAGGCAGAGGATGTCCGGTCCGTGCTGGACGGCGACGGTGCCGCGGGTGGCATCGATCCTCTCGTCGGGCTGCACGAGGACGGGTTCGAAGGGGAGGTCGAGTTCGATCCGGTCGCCGACGCGGAAACGCCGTTCGAGGTGGAGCGTGCCGTGGAACGGTCCGGTCGGCGTCTCGGCAGCATCCCCGTCGGCGGAGACGACGACGACGTCCGCGTTCGTCGCCCAGGTCGGGATCCGCAGCGTCAGAGTCCACGGCTCGACGGGTGTGCGCGTGATGGTCACGGCGACTCGCCCCCGCTCCGGCAGGTCGCTGGAGACCTCCATCGAGACGTCTCCCTGGAGGAGAGCGGCGGAGATCGTGGCGGACGCGTACTGGTGCAGCTGCACACCCTTCGCATCGGTGGTGGCGAGGTAGCCGGACAGCGAGGCGAAGGTGCGGGCGAGGTTGTTGGGGCAGCAGGCGACGTCGAACCACGCCGCCCGCTGACTGGAGTCCGCGCGCTTGGACTGCTCCTCCGGGGAGGACGCGACGCCCGGCTCGCGCCGGTGGAGGGTGTTCGCGTAGAAGAAGGAGCGGCCGTCCTCGGACACGGCGGTGGCGATGATGTTGTGCAGAGTGCGTTCGATCAGGTCCGCGTAGCGCGGGCGGCCGGTGGCGAGCAGCAACCTCCACGAGAGCATGATCGAGCCCACGCCGGCGCAGGTCTCGCAGTACGCGCGGTCGTTGGGTAGCTCGAAGTCGGCGCCGAACGCCTCGTCCTGGTGATGCGAGCCCATTCCACCGGTGATGTAGGTCCGGCGTGCGACTGTGGCCTCCCACTGCCGCTCGACGATCGCGAGCAGCTCGGCGTCATCAGTGTCCACGGCGACGTCGACCACCGCGGACGTGAGGTAGAGGGCGCGCACCGCGTGTCCGCGGAGGACCTTGGCCTCGCGGATCGGGACGTCGTCCTGGAAGTAGGCGCGACCGAACTCGACGTCTTCCAGGCTCTGGTGACCGCGGCGGTCCAAGAACACGCGGGCTTGCTCGAGGTAGCGCTCCTCCCCCGTGGCGCGGGCGAACTCCGTGAGCGCGACCTCGATCTCCGGATGTCCGCAGACCGTCTGGCGGCCGTCCGCCCCGAACTCCGAGCAGATGTGGTCGGCGAGACGGCGCGCGGCCTGCGTGAACCCGTCCTCACCGTGGGTGCGCAGTCGCGCGACCGCGGCCTGGAGGAGGTGTCCGGCGTTGTACAGCTCATGGCCCCACTCGAGGTCGCTGTAACGCTCAGCCTGACCGTGCCGGCCGAAGCGGGTGCCGAGATAGCCGTCGCTCTCCTGCGCACTGACGATGCGGGCGGTGAGAGCGCGGATGATCGATTCGGTCTCCGGGTCCTCACGTCCGGCGGTGTGCCAGCAGAGCCCTTCGAGGGTCTTGTAGACCTCGGAGTCGGCGAACTCGCGTCCGCGACGGCCTTCGGCGAGTCCGCCCCCGACGGCGAGCTCGAAATTGCGCAGCCATCCGGCGCGCTCCAGCCAGCCGAGGTTGTGCTCGAAGGTGGCGGTCGCGTTGACGGCGACCCGACGTCCCCAGAACCCCTCCGGGTCCAGCTGGACCCGGTCGATGGCGAGGGGTGTCAGGGTCCCGGCGGCCGGGTCAACGGGCAGGGCTGGGGAGAAGGTCATGACGGGATCTTTCAAGAGTGGCGCGGGACGAGAGGAAGGACGACTGCTACTTGACGCTGCCGACGGCGAGGCCCTCACGCAGCAGCCGGAACGACAGCACGTAGACGGCCAGCAGCGGCAGCGAGGAGATGACCGCGAGAGCCATCAGCCCGGGCCAGTCGATCCCGTACCCCGACGTCTGCTGCGCGATGAGAGCGCTGATCGGGTAGTTGACCGGAGAGAGGAAGAGGTTGATCGCGAAGAGGAACTCGCCCCAGGCGACGAGGAAGATCAGCGAGCCGACCGTCGCCATGCCGTTTCGAACGATCGGGACGACGACGGCGAAGAAGGTGCGCAGCCGACCGGCCCCGTCGATGGAGGCGGCCTCTTCGATGGCGTCGGGCACCGCGGCGAAGAACGGTCGCAGCAGCAGCACGGCCCACGGCAGCAACATCGCCGTATCGGCGAGGACGAGACCGGCGGTGGTGTCCAGAAGACCGAGCCTGCTGAAGATCGCGAACAGAGGGATGATGCTCGCCGTCTGCGGCACCATCTGCAGGAAGATCAGCAGCCCGAGGACGAGACCGGCGACGACGCCGTCGACGCGGCGCAGCGCGTAGGCGAACGGGACGCCGAGCGCGAGCACCAGTGCAGTGGTCCCGAGGGCGATCTGCGCCGACTGGGCGAGCGCCGTCGCGAGGGCGGGGTTCGCGAGCGCCTCCGCATAGGCGTCGAAGGAGGGCGCCGAGAGGATCGCTCCGCCGACCACGTCGCCCTGGCGCTTGAGGGAGGTGAGCACGATCCAGACAAGGGGCAGCCCGTACAGGACGTAGAGCACCACGCGGACGGTGAAGGCGACCGGCTCCCGGGTGGGGTACGGTCGCGCGACGCGGGTCGCAGCGCCGCCTCGCAGGCGGGTCAGGGGGGCGGTGAGGGTGCTCATCAGGACTCGCTCCTGGTCGATCGGACGTAGACGACGGCGAGGACCGCCACGATGGCGAGGGCGATGATGCCCGTCGCGGAACCCAGTCCGTAGTCGTGCTGGACGAAGGCCTGGGAGTAGCTGAGGTAGGGCAGCGTGGACGTCGCGTCTCCGGGGCCGCCGGCGGTCATCACGTAGATGAAGTCGAAGCTGCGGAAGGCGTAGACGACGGTCAGGATCGCCAGGATGACGGCGGTCGGCCGCGCCGCGGGGATGAGGATGCTCCGGATCTCCTGCCAGCGGCTCGCGCCGTCGACCGAGGCCGCCTCGAGGATCTCGGGGTCGATGCCCAGCAGAGCCGACCGGAAGACCAGCGCGTTGAAGGGGATGACGGCCCAGGCGTTCACGATCGCGACCGAGAGCAGCGCGAACCTCGCGTCGTAGAGGAAGGGGACGCCCTCCGCCGAGAGGCCGGTCGCCCGCACGAGCGTGTTGACCAGACCCTGATCGGCGAGGAGGAACTTCCAGATGCTGCCGTTCACCACGGGCGGCATGGCCCAGATGAACACCATCATGCCGAGCAGGAACGAGCTGCCCAGGCGGGACGAGCGCAGAGCGATCGCCGCGCCGAGGCCTCCGACGACACCGACGACGGTCACGAGGAGCACGAAGGCGGCCGTCCTCAGCGTGGCTCCTCCGAGCTCGGACCCCTCGAGCAGCGCAAGGAAGTTGCTCGCGCCGATGAACGGCCAGGCGCCGTTGAGCGTCCCGGAGCTGACTTCGCTGACGCTCATCCTCAGCAGCAGGTAGATGGGGTAGAGCGACAGCGCCGCGAGCAGCACCCCTCCCGGGGCGGCGAAGCCGAGGCGGCCGCGTCGGGCCCCTGGCCGCCTCCGGGTCGTGGTCGAGGTGCTGCTCACGGTCGCTCCGTTCGTCGGTGGTGAGGGACTACTGCGCGAGCAGCGGGGTGAGGGTGGTCATCAGATCGCTCGAGAGCTGTTCGGGTGACCCGTTGCCCGCCACGGCGGCACTCCACGATTCACCGACCGTCTGCAGGACCTTCGCGACGTTCTCCGAGGGGATCGCGGGGTCGGGGGAGGTGTGACCGTTGTCCTGCAGGATCGTCGCGAACTGCGAGAGGACCGGATCGCTCCCGACCTTCTCGTCCGCGGCGGCGTCCGCTCGCGACGGAATGGATCCGAATGCGTCGAGCAGCGTCAGCTGGCCCTTCTTCGAGAAGAACTCCTGCTCGAGGTACTCCTGCGCGAGCTCCTTGTTCTTGGAGAACGCGCCGACGTTCTGCACCTCGCCGCCGAGATACACGGAGCCCTTGTCGCCGACCGGGATCGGGACGACGCCGTACTCGAAGGATGCGTCCTTCTTCGCGGAGGCGATCTGCCAGTTGCCGTTCACTGCGAAGGCCGTGTTGCCGGCCTCGAACTGCTGGAAGGGGACCGTCTGGTCCCAGGTCGCCGCTTCCTTGGTGAGGTACCCCTTCGCGGTCCAGTCCTGGACCATCCCGAAGGCGTCCTCGAGGGGCTCCTGCTCGGGGGTCGTGTAGTCCCAGCCTGCCCGCGAGAGCCACGGGAACGCCTGCCACTCGCCCTCGGAGTTCGCCTTGCCGGTCAGGGTGATCCCGTCCTTGCCGGCTGCCTTCGCGAGGGCCAGGTCGGCCTCGAGCTCGTCGAAGGTGGTCGGGGGCTGCACGCCGAGCTCGGTGAGGATGTCCTGGTTGTACCAGAGGCCGATCAGGTTCACGAAGCCCTGCACGCCCATGACGTCGTCGCCGACCTTCTGGACGACGGCGTCGGGGAACTGGCCGGCGTCGGCGTACTCGTTCCACCAGTCGTTCATCGGCTCGATCGCCTTCGCCTCGGTGAGCGTGTAGGTGTCGGCCGCGTTGTAGACGACCACGTCCGGACCCGTCCCGGTTCCGGCAGCCTGCACGAGCTTGTTCGTCAGCTGATCGAACGGGACGTAGACGTTCTCGACCTGCACGCCGTCGTGAGTCGACTCGAAGTCCGACGCGAGGTCGTCGAGGCCGGCCGTCTGTCCGTCGACGGAGTAGTAGTGCCAGACCGTCAAGGTGTCGCCGCCGTTCCCGGCCGAGGCACCTCCCGCGGACGACGGCGTGCAACCGCTGAGAAGAAGGGCCGCAGTCGCGGCTGTGATCGCTGCGACGATGCTGATCCGGGTGCTGTGACGCCTCACGACGTGCCTCGCTTTCACTGTCTTCATTGACTCGGCCACCTGGTGCAGGCATTTCATCGATGAAATCGAGGACCGCTGTCGGCGATAGTAGAGCCGCCGGGCCGACCCCGTCAACATTCGACACCATCCCTTTCGGATCGCGGTGTGCTGGTCGAGGCGTGCATACTGTGCGCACCAGTTCATCGATGAAACGGAATGGCCATGACCTCGCACCCCGTCCACCGAGCGCACGGCATCGTGCACCCCGCCTTCACGGTCGGGACGATCGATCCGCGGCTCTTCGGATCGTTCGTGGAGCACCTGGGCCGAGGCGTGTACGGCGGCCTGCTCGATCCTTCGCACGAGAGTGCCGACGCCGACGGATTCCGCACCGACGTCCTCGCGCTCGTCGAGGAGCTCGGAGTCACGACCGTCCGCTACCCGGGCGGCAACTTCGTCTCGGCGTACGACTGGCGCGACGGCATCGGTCCGGTCGAGAATCGTCCCGTCCGGCTCGATCCGGCCTGGCACACCGTCGAGCCGAATCGCTTCGGGATCGACGAGTTCGTCCGCTGGTGCCGGGCGGCGCGCGTCGAGCCGATGATGGCGCTGAATCTCGGGACCGACGGAATCCGCTCGGCCCTGCACCTGCTGGAGTACGCGAACCACCCCGGCGGCACCACTCTCTCGGACGAGCGGCGCGCGAACGGCGCCGACGAGGCGCACGACATCCGGCTCTGGTGCATCGGCAACGAGATGGACGGGCCGTGGCAGATCGGCCATCTCAGCGCCGGCGAGTACGGGCGCCTCGCCGCCCGCACCGCCGCCGCCATGCGCGCACTCGACCCCGACCTCGAACTGATCGTCTGCGGCAGCTCGAACGACCGGATGGCCACCTTCGGAGCCTGGGAGCAGGAGGTGCTGCTGCACACGGTCGAGCACGTCGACTTCGTCTCGTGCCACCAGTACTTCCGCTACGACGGCGACCTCTCCGCGTTCCTCGCCTCCGGCGTCGCCATGGACCGCTTCATCACCGCCATCGCCGACACGATCGGACAGGTCCGAGCACAGAGGCGATCAGAGCGTCCGATCGCCATCTCCTTCGACGAGTGGAACGTGTGGGACTTCGTCGCACACGATGAACGAGTCGCCGGAGGGCTCGAATGGGAGGAGGCGCCCCGACTCCTCGAGGACCGCTACACGGCAGCGGACGCCGTCGTCGTAGGCGACATGCTCATCAGCATGATCAACAGAGCCGACATCGTCCGTGCAGCGAGCATGGCTCAGCTGGTGAACGTCATCGGTCCGATCATGACCGAACCGGACGGCCCCGCCTGGCGGCAGAGCACCTTCTGGCCGTTCGCCCAGGCGCGGCGCTCCGCCGGCGCGACCGCGCTCCGGACCGTCGTCGAGGCGGACAGCACGGGAGCGGGCGATGACTCCGCTCCCGTCCTCGCCTTCGCCGCAGCGGCGCACGCCGACGGCTCGCTCGACCTGATGATCGTCAACCGCGCGACCGACGGCGTCACGGACACCACGGTCGACCTCACGTCGTTCCCCACCCTCACGGTGACAGAGGCACTGATCCTCCGACACGAGGACCCCTTCGCGACGAACTCGGCGGAGCTCCCCGACACCGTCACTCCGCGGCCCCTCGCCGTAGCGCTGACCGACGGCGTCCTCTCGCTCCGGATCCCCGCCATCGCCTGGGTGACCGTGCGCCTCTCGCCGACCGTCGACCTGGGATGATCGGGGAACGCTCATGGGAGGGATGATGCCGATGCCGCGATCGCGAACCCGCCCGGTGACCATGGCCGATGTCGGCGCTGCTGCAGGCGTCACCGCTCGCACGGTCTCCAACGTGCTCAGCGGCAACGCCAACGTCAGACCCGAGACCCGCGATCTCGTCCTCAAGGCAGTCCGCGATCTCGGATACCAACTCAACGTCTCCGCGCGCGGACTGCGCACCGGCCAGACCGGGCTCATCACCCTCGCGATCCCGGATCTCGCGATCGAGTACTTCGGCCAGCTCGCGACGGTCATCATGTCGGAGGCCGAGCGGCACGGCTGGACCGTGATCATCCAGCAGACCGGAGCGCGCCGAGACGCCGAGATCGCCGTCCTCTCCGGCTCCAGCCGCCAGCTGTCGGACGGACTGATCTTCCAGCCTCACGCACTCGGCCCCGGAGACGAGAAAGTACTCGTCGGGGACCGCCCACTCGTTCTCCTGGGCGACAGGATCTTCGACGGCCCGGTCGATCACGTGACCATGGCGAACACAGCCGCCGCGGCCACCGCCACGCAGTACCTGATCGACCGCCAACACCGGCGCATCGCCGCGATCGGCAGCAACCCCGCCGGCGGATCCGTCAGCGCCGCAGCACTCCGCTTGGACGGATACCGCGGTGCCCTCGAGGCGAACGCGATCCCGTTCGACCCCGCCCTCGTCGCGGTCGCCACCGAGTGGCACCACGCCGACGGCGCCGTCGCGATGACGCAGCTGCTCGACTCCCGCGTCCCTCTGGACGCCGTCTTCTGCTTCAACGACACCCTGGCCTTCGGGGCACTGCACGCACTGCACGTTCGCGGCATCCGCGTACCGGAGGACATCGCCGTCGTCGGCTTCGACAACGTCACCGCCGCCGCCTACGCGATACCCGCCCTCACCACGATCGATCCCGGCAGCCGCCAGATCGCCAAGACGGCCGTCGACCTCCTCGCTCAGCGCATCCGGAACGGCCCTCCGGCGCACCCGAGCGAGATCGTCGTCGAGCACTCGCTCATCTCCCGCCGCAGCGCGTAGCACAAGCACATTCGTCAGCGACGAGCCGGTCCGCGCCCGAGAACACGTCTGGCTTTGATCGCTGCGACCTTCTCCTTCGTGCCCTCGTACCAGGGAACGGTGCGCAGCAGCGCGGCGCGGGAGCCGGTGGAGAGCATCACGGCGCGGCCGCGGGGCATCGCTCCGAGCTCGTCCACGGTCAGGATCCGCTCGCGCTTCAACGCGATCGAGGTCGAGCGGACGCCCTTGTTATAGCTGGCGGAGGTCGTTTCGCGGTCGTAGTCACCGACGAGCTCGGAGACGTTCTGCAGGAAGTCGTTCTCCTTGACGCTGCCGAGGTAGAGGAACGCGTTCGATGCGCTCCACAGCTTCAACATGCCCTCCTTGCCCCGTGCCGCTCATCCAGGCGTCGATCCTCCCGCCCGACGGCAGGCGCGCCTAGCCGCGAAGCCCGCGTCTCTGCGGGACGGAGGCGCCGTCGTTCCCGCGGCGGGACGGCGCTCGTCACTCCTGTGGTGGAAGCGCGCCCGTCACTCCTGCGCGCCCGTCACTCCTGCTCAGCCGCCGCGAGGGCGCGGTCGAGCCAGTCCGCGAGCAGCAGGCGCTCCGCGGGCGTGAGACCAACGAGCTCCGGTGCGAGGGCCCGGACGCCGACGAGGGCGGTGAGCCGCCCGCCGTCGCCGGGGGAGGGCGGGTCGGCGAGGATCCCCGCGAGCACGCTGTCGAGCGCGGCGTCGGCGAGACCGGGGTCGCGGTCGGCGGCGGGGGTGGAGAGCAGGGTGGTGACCACGCCGGTGCCCGCCGCCTGGATGAGGCCGACGGCGCGCTCCTCCGGCACGCGGAGGCGGCCCTCGGCGGCCACTCGCTGCACGCGGGCGGCGAGGACCCGCCGCCCGGAGAGGGCGGCCGGCGATCCGGAGGCGCGGCCCGGATCGCTGAGGAGGCGGAAGAGCGCGGGGTTGGCCAGGCCGAACTCCACCTGCGCGGCCCAGCCCGAGCGCAGGTCCTCGACCGGGTCGACACCGCCGGCGACGGCCGCTTCGACCGTCCGCGCCTTGGAGTCGACCCAGGTGGCCAGCACGTGCTCCGCGACCGCCTCGAGCAGGCCGTCCTTGTCGCCGAAGAGGCGGTAGATCGCCGGGGCCTGCAGCCCGGCCGCCTGGGCGACCGCTCGCGTGGTGACGGCGGCGGGGCCCTCATCGCGGAGGAGGCCGGCGGCCGCCTCGACGAGGCGCAGGCGCGTGTCGGTCGGAGGAGTGGGGCTGGTCACGTATCGACGGTAGCGCACTGTTGCTATCAAGGGAATTCCGTGGTTATCTTCCTCGTGGTATCGCTGATACCCCTCATCGGAAGGCTCTCCCCGTGATCATCGTGACCGGTGCCACCGGCGCTCTGAACGGCGCCACCGTCGACCACCTCCTCGACTCCGTTCCCGCCTCCGGGATCGCCGTCGTCGCCCGCGACGCCTCGAAGGCCGCCCGCTTCGCGGAGCGCGGAGTGGAGGTGCGCGTCGGCGACTACGCCGACCCCGCCTCCCTCCCGGCCGCCTTCGACGGAGCGGATCAGCTGCTCCTCGTCTCCTCGAGCGACCCGCGGGCCGACGCCGTCGCCCTGCACCGCACCGCCGTCGAGGCGGCCGTCGCGGCCGGAGTCGGACGGGTCCTCTACACGAGCCACCAGGGCGCCGCCGCCGACACCCCCTTCGGCCCGGGCCGGGACCACGCGGCGACCGAGCGCCTGCTCGCCGAGTCCGGACTCGCCTGGACGTCGCTCCGCAACGGCTTCTACGCGCACAGCCTGGGTCTGTTCCTCGGACCGTGGCGGGAGACCGGCGTGATCGAGGTCCCCTCGGACGGTCGCGTCTCGTGGACGGCCCGCGAGGACGAGTCGGAGGCGGCCGCCCGGCTCCTCCTCTCGGGGAGCCCGCAGGACGGGCCGATCATGCTGACCGCGACGGAGGCTCCGACGTTCGAGGAGATCGCCGGGATCGCGGCCGAGGTCGGCGGGCGGCCCGTCGAGCTGCGCGTCCTCGGCGACGACGAGTGGGTCGCCGCGCGCGTCGCGGCGGGTCAGTCCGAGTTCCTCGTGCGCTTCACCCTCGGGATGCACCGGGCGGCCGAGCGCGGCTTCTTCGCGGGCACCGGCCCCGAGCTCGGGCGCCTCCTCGGACGCGAGCCGCGCAGCGTCCGCGACCTGCTCGAAGCCGGGCAGGCAGCCGTCGCCGGATGACGCCGGGCGGGCCGCCCCGGGCCCGCCCGCGTGACGAGGCGCCGCGCCGTCCGTCGAAGCGCGGCCGAGGCGGCGGCGTCTCAACGTCAGGGCGGTTTCCCGGCTCCCCCCCCCCCCCCCCCCCCCCCCCCCCGCCCCCCCCCCCCCCCCCCCGCCCCCCCGCCCCCCCCCCCCGCCCCCCCGCCCGCCCCCGCCGGCGCCCCCGCCGCCGCGG